>JAFVQP010000069.1 GCA_017504735.1 Clostridia bacterium
AATAACAAAAAAAACACCTTATCTATTATGATAAAGTGTTTTTATAATTATTACACTAGTTTCAAACGGGATAACCCTTAGTCCCGTTTTTCTTTTGTTTTGAAATATTTTTTCATAATACATACAACCACTATACCAAGAACGGGGAAAATTGTAGAAATTAACATACCTGTTCGCATACCGATTTGTTCGGTGCTGATAGACAGTTTTTGCGAGAGTTTAGACGCCCAAGCACTGCTTCCTACCCCGTCCACGATAGCGCCCATCATTTGCGGAGCAAACGAAGCGCCAAAATCTCCACCGCCAGCCATTAATGCATAGGCTGTAACGCCTGCCTTAGGGAAACGTTCACCCAATAAAATAAGCGTACCTGGCCAAAGCATAGATGCGCAAAATCCTGTCAACGCACAGGCAATTAACCCTATCACCGTATTAGGACAAAGGCTTGCCGTAAGATAACACACCGAAGCACACAGCATAGATATGAATAAGACGTTAAGAATATTTTTACCCTTTTTCGCGTACAGCGTTCTACCCAGCCCCAACATAAAGGCAAAGCCTGCAACGCCTAATACGTCACCCCATATTTTAGGGATACGTAACGCACTTTCTAAATATCCGGAAACCCATTGCGCCATTGCGCATTCCGTTGCTCCACCAAGAAAGATACAAACTACGCAAAGGAACAAGCCAAAGGCATAATTTTTCGATTTTTCCTCCGTTTGTTCTTGCGTGGCTTCCTCGTGCATTGGAGGCAACTCCGCGCGGAGAAACAAAATAAACGCCACCAAAGGAACGATTGCCCAAATCAACGCCAAAAAATACCATTTATCCGTGCCAAACACCCACAAAAACAGCGTACTCACGACAACGACAAGCACGACGCCCCAAGCATACACCGAGTGCAATTTGCTCATTTCCGCATCGGGATTATCCGACGGGATAGCGGCGATAAGTGGACTGATAAGCACTTCGTTCATTCCCGAGGATGCGGCAAATATTACCGTACCTAACGCCAAAAACAGGTATGCCATAGACGGAAACAACGGGGGCAATACCGCATAAATTACCAAGCCTATAATGGTAAGCAACGGCATAATACGGATAACGGTACGCAACGAGAAATGTTTTGTAAAAAAGGCGAATATTAAATCAACGGCAAACTGCGTACAAAAATTGATAAGCACCAACGTGCCCAACAACGTATACGAGATTCCAAACAGATTATGAAACGCCACAAATAACAGCGGTGAGAGATTTCCCACCGCCGACATCGCAATATTGGTTGTATAACAAGCACGCTTACATAAGGCGTACTGCCCTTTATTTTTCATGATTTTATCAAACGAATCTTATTCCCACTCAATCGTTCCCGAGGGTTTCGGTGTCAAATCGTACAACACGCGGTTAACATTTTCCACTTCCGTAGTGATACGAGCCGTAATTTTCTTTAACAGGTCGTAAGGAATTTCCTCAATCGTTGCAGACATAGCGTCTACCGTATTTACCGCACGGATAATTACGGGATATGCATACGTACGCTTACCGTCCTTTACGCCAACCGATTTGAAATCGGGTACGGCGGTGAAATATTGCCATACCGTTGCGTTTAATCCTGCATTGGCAAATTCTTCACGCAAAATCGCGTCAGATTCTCTTACTGCCTCCAATCTATCGCGGGTAATTTCGCCAAGACAACGTACGCCAAGACCAGGACCAGGGAACGGTTGACGGTATACCATGCCGTCAGGTAAACCCAACGCACTACCTACCATACGTACTTCGTCTTTATACAAAAGACGTAACGGTTCTACCAATTCGAATTGCATATCCTCGGGCAAACCGCCTACGTTGTGGTGAGCCTTTACACCGTCGCTTTCAATGATATCGGGATAAATGGTGCCTTGTGCCAAAAATTCGATACCCTCTAATTTTCTTGCTTCTTCTTCAAAGACGCGGATAAATTCCGCACCGATGATTTTACGTTTCTTTTCCGGTTCGGCAACGCCTTTCAATTTGCCGAGGAAACGGTCGATTGCGTCAACGTAAACGAGGTTTGCGTCCATTTGATTTCTAAATACGTCTACCACTTCTTCGGGTTCGCCTTTACGAAGCAAGCCGTGATTTACATGTACACAAACAAGTTGCTTGCCGATTGCCTTAATCAAAAGCGCAGCCACAACCGAAGAGTCTACACCGCCAGATAATGCAAGCAAAACTTTCTTGTCGCCAACTTGCGCACGAATTTCTGCTACTTGTTCCGCAATAAACGCGTCAGCCAATGCCTTGGTGTTAATGCGTGCCATACTTTCAGGGCGTACATTGTTTTCCATATATTTTTCTCCTAATAAAATTTTTTCTCCTAATAAAAGTGTCTCAATCTAAAACAGCTTTAATCGCCGTAAGTAATTCGTCGTATTCCTCGAACGCGGGTAAATCGGGATTGTCTTGCTTAATTTTATCCGTACTCTTAAATAAGAACCCTGCCTTGCTTGCGCGTATCATGCCCAAATCGTTATAACTGTCACCAGACGCAATGGTTTCGTAGCCAATCGATTGCAACGCGGTTACCGTGGCAAATTTAGATTTCTCTACGCGCATTTTATAGCCCGTAATTTCTCCGTTTTCCGCCACCTCCAACGTATTGCACATCAACATGGGATATCCAAGTTTTTTCATTAACGGCATACCGAATTGCGTAAACGTATCACTGATAATCACTACTTGCGTTAAGCTTCTCAATTCATCCAAAAATGCTTTAGCCCCGTCCAACGGCTCGATTGTTTCAATAATCGCGCGAATTTCGTTTAAGCCAAGGTTATGCTCTTTCAAAATACCGATACGCCATTTCATCAGCTTATCGTAATCAGGTTCGTCTCTTGTGGTACGCGTCAATTCGGGTATTCCGCTTGCCTTAGCAAACGCAATCCAAATTTCCGGTACTAAAACGCCCTCTAAGTCTAAACAAACAATATTCATACTCTCGTCCTATTAGTGTTGCGTATAGTTTGGTGCTTCCTTACTGATAGAGATATCGTGGGGATGGCTTTCTACCAAACTTGCGTTGGTGATACGTACAAATTCAGAGCTGGTGCGGAGGTCTTCTACCGTAGCCTTTCCGCAATAACCCATACCCGAACGTAAACCGCCTTTCATTTGGTAAATAACGTCCGCTACGCTTCCACGGTAAGGCACTCTACCTTCAACCCCTTCGGGTACGAATTTCTTCGTGCCTTCTTGGAAATATCTATCGCTACTGCCCGCTGCCATTGCACCGAGCGAGCCCATACCTCTATATACCTTGTAGCTTCTACCTTGGTACAATTCTACTTCGCCAGGGCTTTCTAAGGTACCTGCGAGCATCGAACCTACCATAACCGCACTTGCACCTGCTGCCAATGCCTTTACGATATCGCCACTGTATTTGATACCACCGTCGGCAATAACGCGTTTGCCAAGCTTATCCGCCATTTCCGCACAGTCCATAACTGCCGTAAGCTGAGGCACACCAATACCTGCAACTACACGCGTCGTACAAATAGAACCAGGACCAATACCCACCTTAACGATGTCTGCGCCTGCTTTGATAAGCGCTTCCGTTGCGCCAGCCGTTGCTACGTTACCAGCCACAATCGTAAGATTGGGGAATTTTGCACGGATTTCTTCCACTTTTTTAATAACACCCGCGGAGTGACCATGCGCCGTGTCGATAGCAATTAAGTCTACTCTTGCTTCTACCAGCGCGGAAATTCTATCCACTGCATTGGCTGCGGTACTAACCGCCGCACCAACGAGAAGTCTTCCGTTTTCATCACGGGCGGAGTTGGGATATTGGATCGATTTTTCGATGTCCTTAATGGTGATTAAGCCTTTCAAATAGCCTTTCTCGTCTACGATAGGCAATTTTTCAATTCTATGCTTGCCAAGGATTTTTTGTGCTTCGGCAAGAGAGGTTCCGACAGGAGCAGTAACAAGACCTTCCTTCGTCATAATATTGGAGATAGGTTGTTCGTAGTTGCTTTCAAAACGCAAGTCACGGTTTGTCAAAATACCAACAAGCTTTCCGCCTTTCGTGATAGGAACACCGCTAATACGGTATTTCTCCATCAATGCCACAGCGTCCTTTACAAGGTTGTCGGGCGCAAGGAAGAACGGGTCGGTGATAACGCCGTGTTCGCTACGTTTAACTTTATCTACGTGTGAGACTTGGTCTTCAATGGACATATTCTTATGAATAATACCAATACCGCCCTCACGTGCCATGGCGATTGCCATACGGCTTTCCGTAACCGTATCCATAGCGGCACTCATCAAAGGCAAGTTTAATTTAATCTTGTCCGACAGTTGCGTTTTTAAGCATACGTCGGTAGGCAAGACGTTGGAGGATTGCGGAATAAGAAGTACGTCGTCAAACGTCAATCCCTCTTTTACTATTTTACTGCTCATAGTTTATCTCCTTGTATATAAAACTTTTATTTTTAATTTATTGACACAACAGCAATACTTGTTGCAGATATGCGCTGTCCGTAGCGTCGGTTACGTTAGCTTGCAAAGTTTGCAATTTTGTTTTTATCTCCGAAACG
>JAFVQP010000070.1 GCA_017504735.1 Clostridia bacterium
GGTATGTCTTTTTTCGTGCGCTTTTGGGGGCGAAGGTGAGAACACCCGACTTTCGGGTGGGCGGGCTAGGAAACAAGCATACGTAGCCAAAAAAAAGCACTTTCCTCTTCCTTGTTGACGACGCCTTGACAGCTTTGCTGTCAATACCACTTCGCCCCAGCCAACAAAAAAGGAACTTTTGTCTACCAAAAGTTCCTTTTTTGTTTATCCATTGCGAAAGCAATGGTATATCATCACGCTTTAGCGTGTATATCATCGCCGCAGGCGTATATCATCAACCGTAGGTTGTATCGCTTTCGCAATGATGATATACAACACTTCGTGCTGATGATATGCAATTTCTTGCGAAATTGATGATATACAAGGCTACGCTTGATTTATTTAGAAAAGTGTGATACAATATGTCTAAAAGGAGGAGGTGCTATGGAATTTTTAGTAATAGAGGACACCGATATCTTTGCAGTTAACCGTGGAAAAAGAGAAAACGAATCGTGTAACATCGTTTATCGTGATAAATACGGTTCAATGCATGAAATTGATTTTCATTCTTGCTCATTGAATTTTAAGGCGGAGCATAGTTCTGCCTCCGATTGTTGCATTGGAGAAAGAAAAATTGATGAGTTATGTTTTGTTTTCTATACAAGCGGTATAAAAACCAAAGTTATATTCAAAAAACGTTTTGTATTCAATATATTTCGATTTCATTTATTCATCGGAGATAAAGTATCTCGATTTCACGCCCTTCAAAAACTAATTGATGAAACAATTTATAGAACTTACGATCTATCATAAAGGTGTACTTTTAGTCGTTCTTACCCCACTTTACGCACCTTTTGGTCGTTCTTTCGCACGAAAAAGACATACCATCGAGTATGTCTTTTTTCGTGCGCTTTGAGGGGCGAAGGTGAGAACACCCGACTTTCGGGTGGGCGGGCTAGGAAACAAGCGTACGTAGCCAAAAAAAGCACGACCCTCGTCCTTGTTGACGACGCCTTGATGGCTTTGCCATCAATATAACTTCGCCCCAGCCAAAAAGTAAGTGAAATTTGTCTAAACTCCTAAAAACGCCGTTTGACTTTTTTAATAACTAACTTAGATGAAAGTAAACCATTTTACACTCCCACGACGGGCTTTGATGGGGCGTGAGTTTCAAAATCTTTCCAAACTCAACAATCCCCTTGCCGATCTTTGGAAAAAGTGTCAATCTAAAACATAAAGTAGTAAAACCTTACAACCATCTGCACTATATATCCCCAAAAAGTTTCGCCAAACTTTTTGGGGATATTTTAATAACTTCCTCAAAATACCACTAAACCACACATTTTAATTTACAAACTTTTTTTCATTTTGATATTGATTTTTACATAAATATATGGTAAAATAACAAAAGTGAGCCTATGCGGCTTTCTAACAACATCGAAAAAGGAATGGTCTTTTATGAACAGTATGGACAAAAAGTATGAGGCGTTGTTTACGCCTTGGAAAATCGGCAACGTAGAAATTAAAAACCGTATCGTTATGTGCCCCATGGGCGGCACCTCGCTGTTCGGTTGGTTCGAATTAACCGGTTGCCATTTTGACAAAGAGGCGGCAAATCTCTTCTTAGAAAGGGCAAAAAACAACGTAGGGCTTATCATCCCCGGCATCGCACCCTTGCGCGATACTTTCTGGGGAAAATGGCTGTGGCAAAACAAAAAAATGTTTAAGGACCTCAAGGTGTTTATGGATGAAATCCATAAGACGGGCGCAAAGCTCTTTATTCAGCTTACCGCAGGTATGGGACGTTCTTGGGCGATTACGGAATTGGTTGCGCCTTTACACAAAAACAAGTTCACCCGCGCATTGATTAAACCCATCATTGACACCTCGCACGAGCTTGCATCCCCTTCCCCTCAAAAATCCCGTTGGGCGCACGATATCGAATGCCCCGAAATGACCAAGGAACAAATCCACGAAATCATCGAAGCCTTTGCGAAAACCGCAAAGCTTTGCAAAGAAGCAGGCGTTGACGGTGTGGAAGTGCACGCAGTACACGAAGGCTACCTTTTGGATCAATTCGCCATCGAATTCTTCAATAAGCGTACGGACGAATACGGCGGTAGCTTTGAAAACCGTTACCGTTTTGCGGCGGAAGTCGTAAAGGCAATTAAAGAAGCCTGCGGAAACGATTACCCCGTATCCCTTCGTTACTCGGTTGAATCTAAGATGAAAGGCTTCTGTGAAGGCGCAATGCCTGGGGAAGATTACGTAGAGGTCGGCCGTAACATGGCGGAATCGGAACGCGCGGCAAAATATTTGCAAGACGCAGGCTACGATATGCTGAACGCAGACAACGGTACGTACGATTCCTGGTACTGGGCGCACCCCCCTATGTATATGCCTGAAAACTGCAACCTTGCAGACGTAGCGCATATCAAAAAATTTGTAGATATCCCCGTGGTTTGCGCAGGTAGAATGGATGCGGAAGTCGGTGCAAAAGCGGTTGCGGACGGTCAAATCGACGCAGTCGGCGTTGCCCGTCAATTCCTCGTTGACCCCGAATGGATCACCAAACTCATCGAAGATAGATTGGACGATATCAAGCCTTGCATTTGCTGTCACAGCGGTTGCTTCAACTTCTCGTCCTCGAAAGGCCACGCAAACACGCAGGATTTGACCGATACGATGGGTCTTGCGCGTTGCGCGCTGAACCCTGAAACTATGCAGTCGAAGAAATACTACGTTGAACCTGCGAAAAAGCAAAAGAAAATCGCAATTATCGGCGGCGGCATCGGCGGTATGGAAGCGGCAATCCTTTGCGCAAAACGCGGTCACAAGGTAACCCTTTATGAAAAGAGTGACAAACTCGGCGGCGTATTCATCGCGGCGGCTGCGCCTTCCTTCAAGGAAAAGGACAGAGCCTTGATTGCGTGGTATATCCGCGAGCTTGCCAAATACCCTATCGACGTACAAATGAATACGGAAATTACCGACGTAAACTCGCTTGATGCAGACGAAATCATCGTTGCAACGGGCGCAGTTGCAAGAAAAATCCCTGTCAAGGGTGCGGAAACAGCCATTGAAGCGGTGGACTACTTGCTCGGCAATAAGACGGTTGGCGAAAACGTCGTTGTCATCGGCGGCGGTTTGACAGGTTGCGAAATCGCATACGACCTGTATTTGAACGGCAAAAAGCCCGTGATTGTAGAAATGCAGGACGACCTTATCACCACCAAAGGTATTTGCTTGGCGAATACTAGCTATCTCCGTGATTTCTTCAAAACCAATCAAGTTCCCGTATATCTCGAAACCTCCCTTTCCGAAATCGGCGAAGGCAACGTAACCTTGAAGGATAAGGAAGGCAAGACGTTTACCGTCAATGCGGATTCCGTCATCCTTTCCGTTGGCTACAAACCCGCACCCGTTGTTTCGAAAGGCAAGCACATCCACGTAATCGGCGATGCCGCACAAGTAGGCAACCTTCGTACGGTTATTTGGGGCGCATGGTCCGTCGGGATGAAACTTTAACAAGGAGAAAATATTATGATTTTAACACCTGAACAGCAAGCCATCCTCAACGGCGAACAGGGTGAAACGCTTGCAAAAGTAATGAAAACCTTGGTGATGTACGGTGACGCATTCGAAGCGGAAAAACTCGTACCCATCACCTCAAAATACAATCACCTCGTAACCTCGTTCGGGTTAAAGGTAATGTCCCCCGTTTACGATTTAATGGGGCAACTTTTAGAGGCAGGCGTATGCTCCGGGCAGAAATTCTCGGTTGACCCTCGCCCCCTCGATAAAAACGTACCTGCCAACCTCTTACAAAACCTTGTTTTCAACAAGTTTATGTACACCAAGCAGGATTTCTATGAAAAACAGCTTGAAAAGCTCGGCCTTATGGACAGGAATGCATTTACCTGCACCTGCTATATGGACGAAGTGGGCAACAAGCCTCAAAAGGGCGAGGTGCTTTCCTGGGCGGAATCTAGTGCAGTTGTCTATGCAAACTCCGTACTCGGCGCAAGATGCAACCGCAACTCTGGCATCATCGACATTATGGGTTCTATTGTCGGCTACGTACCCTACTTTGGCTTGCTTACCGACGAAGGCAGAAAAGCGACTTGGGTCGTAAAAGTACAAACCACGAAAAAACCCGAAGCGCAGCTTCTTGGCTCGGCAATCGGTATGAAGGTTATGGAAGACGTACCTTACGTAGTAGGTCTTGACAAGTGGCTCGGCAACGAATTGAACGATGCCGCTTGTGCGTATTTGAAAGATTTTGGCGCGGCAACCGCTTCCAACGGTGCTGTTGGGCTTTATCATATCGAAAACCTTACCCCCGAAGCAGTTGAGCTTGGCGAAAGTTTGATTGCGGAAGGCGCGAAGGAATATATCATCGACGACGCTGAACTTGAAAGAGTGCAAAAGAACTACCCCGTGATTTGGAAAAACCCCAACGCGAAGCCTAAGCTTTGTTTTGTAGGCTGTCCTCACCTTTCCCTTGAACAGTTAAAAACGTGGACGGTGGATATCGAAACCGCTTTGAAAGCAAACGGCAAAAAGAAAGTAACGATGAAGACGGTATTTACAGCGTCCCCTGCCGTTTTGGAAGAATTTAACAAGACCGAATATGCGGCAAGATTGAAGGCGACGGGTGTTATCACCTCGTACATTTGTCCTTTGATGTATATGAACAATCCCCTTTGCAAGAAGATGCCCGTTATCACATCTTCCAACAAGCTCCGCACCTACACCAGCGCAAGATATTACACCGATGCGGAAATCCTTAACACCATTACAGGAGGTAAAAACGTATGAGACAATTCCAAGGTAGAGTTGTAACCCCTGGCGAAGTGACCGCCGAGGCAGTTGTAACCAAAGAAGGCTTTAACACGTTGGCATCCCTGCAAATGGCGTTGCAGTTTGGCGACAAAGAAGTAAAATGCGGCGATCAAAGCAACCAACAGTTGTATGGAAAACCCCTGCTCGGTAAAGCGCTTTGCTTGCCTCAGACCATCGGTTCTACAACAGGTGGGCTTGTCCTTTACTGCGCTTGCTCGATGGGCAAAAACCCTGCTTGTATGTTGTTTGCAAACCACATCGACTCCCTTGCGGCGGCAGGCGCTGTCCTTGCGGACGTTTGGGTTGACGGCGTAACCATGCCTGTTATCGATTCCCTCGGTGACGAATTCTTAAATTACGTCAAGGATGGTATGAAAATCACCGTAAAAGCGGATGGCATCGTGGAAGTTGATTAATTTTTACTTAATTTATAATCTGCCTATGCAAAAGTTTAACAAGCTTTTGCATGGGTATAATCCTCTTTAAATTCGCCATCATTAGGGCGATATAGAAAAGCGACATTCTAATGAAAAGGAGCCTTATGAGAAAAATCAAATATATATCTTGTTGTGTTCTCTCGGCCGTTATGGTTAGTACGGCACTATTTTCCAGCGGTTGCAATTTATTCAAGACGAGCGATGATATCTATGACGATATCGTGGAAACTGTTGAAGAGTTTTTCGACCATTCGGATACTCTCACCATGAAAGTAAGCATCACTACGCAACGCAATGAAAAAGAAATAGACAAGACAAGCATTACTTTTTCTACCAACCCTGAAGAGGGGTTGATGTTCCTTTCGATGACCTCGAAAAATTCGGAAGTAAAAGGCAAAGTATTCCAACAGGACGGTCAGGCATATCTTATGTCCTACACAAAAATTTTTGACGAAGTTGACAACCTGACTACATCAGTAGAAGTAACCGACTACTACACACTGTCTAAAGACGCTGTTTCCTATTTCACTTCTTTCCCCGCCTTGGGGGCGCTTTCTAGTATAGATCTCAGTTCCTTATTTGAAGAATACCTTTTTAGCTATACGGAAACAAAAGACGCACACGAAAAAGTTTACGCGGAACAGCTTGCCACAAGGAAAAAGACGGATGAACACGCAGGCGCAGAATATCGTTTAACGACAAGCAAAAACTTAAATTCAACTTCTTTCGAAGAATATTCAGAAATCAAAAAATATGATACTGGATATCATGGTTGGGGCGTATATACCGTAACGGAAAGAGCTCAAATCACCGAAAAAAATAAAAAGCTGTCGCAAATGGTCGCTGAAAGTAGCGTTTCCTTTGCTAAAGCTACTACAAGTGAGACAAGCGACTCCGCAAAGCTTACAATGCAACTAGATTTAGACTACTCGTTTGATTCAAAAGGGCATAAAGCACTTGAGGTCGATTTATCCAAGGACAAAGATATCACTTCTTATCCATACCAAGAAACTTATACGATGAAATTTGATATTGATGGTTGGGTTACAGAAAAAACAACAACCGCAACCAGTTTTGCTCCCGATATAATCTTCCAAAATTTAACACAACCTTTCACGGTAACAGGTTGCAACGTCGTATGGTACGAAGATGCGGCACACACAAAGCCCTTCCACCCCACAAATTACACGTATAGTCAATTTCATAACATCGATTGTGTATATGGAAAATTGACTGCCATGGACGGGTATGCCGTTATCATTCACGACTTTTACATGAACGACAACCGCCCTAACGAATACAAAGCGGTGTTTGGCCCGATTGAGGACGATACAAACAAAGACTCTCTTACCGCCATACAAATCGTCAACGAAACAACGACCTACTTACCCGTATTCGGCGACTCGTACACCTCGACCGTCAATGGAAAACCCTATGACTGGGACACGAGATTTTTCGATTTGGAAAGTGCAAAAATCTATCACGTTGAGCACGCAAAAACGCCCGCCGATAAGACAGAATCCATTTTCGCAATAGATAATGCGACATCTTTATGGCTTTTGACCGAAGAGAGCTAACCCTATACCCAGGTATGGGTTGAATGTAAAAAACGCATCTTTTCACAGATGCGTTTTTTCTTGCAATATTGACAATTTTCTCGCTTATTTTTCCTTTTTCTTATTCATTTTTCCTTTATACTATACCAAAAAGGAGATTTCTATGAAATTAAGCGATCTTTGTGAAAAAAGTATATACACCAACAAAGCCTTTCAAGGTATTTGCCGTGGAGTGGGTTTATCCTTAAAATCGCACGCCGTGCGCTACCTACTTTGCGCTAGTACGCCCACACAGATGGGTACCGATTTTTCCGTTGGGGTCAATGCCGTAACAGAAGTCAACGAACGGATTTTACTTTCTCGCCTGCGCCCTGCCAGCCCCAAGGGTTGCGCAAAAATCGCCATTGGTTTGCCCGTCTATTCCTTTGAAGGCGGTTTTTTAGGAACGGTTACCGACCTTAATATATGTGATTTCACCGCTACAACGTTATACACCGATCGTGGTGACAGTTTTCCCATCACCTCTATTTTCGCCTGCTCCGATGCGGTAATTTTACGCAAAGAACAGCCTTATCCACTCGGTCAACGCATACCTGCCCCCTTGCTTTCCCTTGTTACGGACAAAAGCGACGGTGTGGTAACCAAGCCAATTTTACGTACAGCCATTGAAAAAGGCTCCCTTGTAAAGCTAACGCTTGCCCTGCCTCCCTTTTCTTTTGACCCTACCATACGCTCACACAGCGTATTTCGCAGATAATTTTAAAAGCTGTGCGCACAACTCATTTAAGCTGCGCACTTCTTCCACCGACCACTCTTCTTTCCCCTGATATAAGGTAAAAACCTTCATCATCTCGTCCGTCTGCAATCGCTCCGCTATTGTAAGCGGAGCGGCTTTCACTTTCCCCAGCAAAACACGCGCATATCCTAATCGCACGTGAATTTTTTTCATTTCCACATCCATCTCTTCCACCTTCAATCCATTTTGCAATCGTTCGCGAATATACTCGTTATCCTTTTGCGGTAAAGTATATTGCAGCCGCCTTTCCACCTCCGCGCGCCTTCTTTTTTCTTCTCCTTTTCGCCTATATGCCGACAAAAGCGCAAATAAAAGCCACAGCCCCACGCAAAAAGCAAGAAAAACGCCCGTCCAAACCAAAATAGCGGCAAGGGGGATCGTTTCCGTGGTAAGTACCTGCCAAAAATCATAAATATTTCGCATAAAAAATCCTCCGTTAGGCGTATTCCCTATACGGAGGATTGCATTTTTACTGTTTTTGTCGAAAAATGCCCATTGTTGTCAAAATCAATCCATTTCCACCTGAAAACCATGGTTGATATTGACGATGGTACAACGGATATTTTCTTCCTTTACCTTCAAAATTTTTGCGGTTGCTTGACGGTATAAGTTCAACTGCGCGCGATAATGCGCCGTCAAATAGTCCGCACCGCCCTTCGAAAATTTATAATCGATGATTTCCACGTCACCATCCGTGCCAACGGCTAGCAGGTCGATTGCGCCTTGGAAAATAACCGTTTCCTCTTTATTGGTTGCCCATGCGGGATGCGCCCCCTGCACCTTTGCAAAGGTATCGCAAACGGGCAATGCCACCAAGAATTTTTCCTCTTTATACAAGCGTTTCCCTTGCAGTTTTTTGAAGATAGGATTGGATAAAATTTCCACCAGCTTTTCCAAAGAAAGCAAGTTCACCGCATACCTGCCCCCGTCCTTTGCCTGATCACAAACTTCGGAAACAATTTCCTTTAAACGTGTTTTATCGACAAATTTCCCTTGTTCATCATACAAAAGTCCAAAGTCGAAGTTCTCCAAAAAAGCATGATAGGCAACGCCTATTTCCTTCCCCGTATCCGTTTCATCTCGGTCGAATACTTCTTCAATTTCCACCGCAACCTTTTCATCAGGTACAAACGCATCGCTGAGCGCAACGTCCAAACGTTCCGCACCGACAGCTTGCTCATAGGCTTTCATCAAACCCGTTGCCGAACTCTTAACAGGTAAATTTTCCATACCTGCAAAGCCGTACTTCCAAAGGAACGCTTCGCGGATTTCTTTCGCCAAGGTTTCATCGGGGCGGAACACCAAAGCCGTACGCTCTTGCTTGGGCATATCGTACAACAAGTCTTCCACCACGTACTGCTGCCAAACGGAAAAGTCGGTAAACTCCGCAAACGAGCGTGCATATTTCACGTCGGGCATCGCCGTGGGAGAAGTAAACAGCATATGCAAACCATACTTCGCGCGCGTCAACGCAACGTAATAAAGATTTAACCCGTCCGCAAGCGAACTCTCCTCTTCCTTGATTTCATGCAGACGGCGAAGTACCGTACTGCGTTTCACCATCGTATCTGCGTTAAAAGCACGCGGTGCAAGCCCGTACACCTCTTCCACAAACACCTCGTCATGATCCACGCCACGGAACACTTCGCTGAGGTTGTCCAAAATAACGATGGGATATTCTAACCCCTTTGAGGAATGCATTGTCAAAACCTTTACCGAGTCTTCACCACCGTTTTCACTGTACTCTATCTTATAATCCATATCCCGCAAACGGTCTAAAAACTCGTGTACGCAAAGGGGTTCGGGGGTAGTTGTTTCCTCGATAAAACGATTGATACGGCGAAGTGCAGAAACACCGTTTGGACGTGTCAATAAATCGGCTTCCATACGGGTTTCCGAAATGATTTTCGTCAACAGCTCCCCTGCATCCAAAACACGGGAAAGCCCCCTAATTTCGTCGTAATATTGGTAGAAACGTTGTAATTTTTCCGCCAAAGTGTCCTGCTTTTCCTCCGCATAACGCCGACAAGCTTGACGGAAGAAATGTTCGTCACGGTACGCGAGACGGATTGTTGTCAAATCATCCGCCGTCAAATTTCCCACAGCCGACAACAAGACACTGCAAAGCGGAATATCCTGCGCCGCATTGTCAATCAAAGCCAACAAGTCGATGAGCATTTTCACTTCGGAAAAATCGCAAATATTGACAGCCGCAGCCGCCGTTACAGGGACCCCCTCTGTCGATAACGCTTCGACCGTACGTGCAATTTGTCCCTGTTTTTTTCTCGACAAAACGGCAATATCCGAATATTTTACCTCACGGTAATCCTTGATGTCAGGGTCATAAAAGGTTTTTCCTCGTTCCTCATCAATAATATGACGAATGGTTTTTGCAAGCAAGCTCATTTCCTGCGTTTCGCGGTTTTCCTGCTGTTTGACCGAATAAACGCCACGTTCCAACAAAGTGCCTTTTTCGGGCTTACCAAGAAAGTGAACGCACACTCTTCCGCTGTTCACCTCATACCTGCCCCCCTTCTCCATGTAAGAACCGCGTGCGTAATCCACGTCGCACACCTTCTTCGTCATGGCGAGAGAGAACTGTGTATTCACTGCATCTAACACCTGATCAGAGCTGCGGAAATTGCGTGACATAAACAAATTTGAACCGCCATTTTCCTCAAACTCTTCTTGCTTTTCCACAAAGAAACGAGATTTACTGCCACGGAACCCATAAATTGCCTGCTTCACGTCCCCTACCAAGAAAAGATTATCCCCGCTGATGCGGGTAATCAATGCTTCCTGCACAGGGTTGACGTCTTGATACTCGTCCACAAACACAAAACGGTATTTTTGACGCATCTCCGCCATTACCTCTTCCTTCTCTAAAAGGTGTAATGCCTTATGTTCCAAATCGTTGTAATCCAATACGCCGCGCTCCTGCTTTAACCGTTCGTATTTCTCGTCAAAACGCAAGAGGTAGTTTGATAAAATAGCGGCGGTTTTCCCTGATTGTAAAAAGTTTACCTTTTCTTCGTCACGAGAAAGATGTTTTGACAGCTCATCATCGATGATTTTGGTTACACGTTCTTTCAAAAAGGATAACTTCTCACGATATTGTACACGTTCTGCGCTGTCCTTTTTCGTACCGCGATTGACGGAGAATTTGGGTTTTTGCACCGCACACGCCGCAAAATAGTCCTTGGCGTAAATCAACTCGTCCAACAATTCTAACAGCTCGTCGCAAAGGGAAAGCTGCGCACTTTCCTCGTCCGCTAAGAAGTAAGCGCGTACGTCCTCAACCAGCTCGTAATAATACCGACACTTCTCTTCCAACTTTTCACGCAAATCCACACACACGCAATCGAAAGTTTCTTCCGTATATCCTGTGGAAGCTTTTAAATAGCTGCGATAATCCGCACGGTTGCGCAATTGTTCATAGGTTTTTAAGAAAATTTCACGCAACGCACGATCGCTTTTCTTGCGCCAATACAAGGACAAAAGATAGGCAAAATCTTCCTCTTTATTCTCGTATCCTTCTTCCAACAGTTCGTCGAGCGCCGCATTTTTCAACGCCGTACCTTCCGCATCGTCACCACCAATCACACGGAAACTGCTGTCGATATCCGCAAGGTAAAAGTGAGAGCGGAGCAGTTTTGCGCAAAACGAGTGTATGGTGGAAATGTCCGCACCAGGCACCTCAGACAGTTGTTTTTTCAACAATTCGCGACGTTCCGCCGTGGTTGTATCACGGTTGATTTCCTCAATCAACTCCTTACACAGCTTCTCTTTCATTTGCGCCGCCGCTTTTTTCGTAAAGGTTACGGCAAGAATTTCCCCTACCCCCGTCCCATCTTTGATAAGACGGATAATCTTTTCAATCATAACGGTGGTTTTACCGCTACCTGCGGAAGCAGAAACGATGGTTTTACCTTGCGCCTCAATGGCACGCATTTGTTCCTGTGTAAAATTCGCCATACGTTACTCCTCCCCTTCTCGTTTTTTTCTTGCGATTTTCGCAATCATACCCGTATCGACCGCAGGTTCTTTTCTCGGCTGTGCGCTGTCCTTGTTAAATCCGCACATACCGCCATACTTACAATATTCACAGCTTCCCTCATACGGTGAAGCCGCAACGTAGCCTTCCTTCAGTTCCTTACACCCCTGCCTTGCCACGTGCACGGAATAATCGAGGAAATCACGGAAGGTATCCTCATCCATGACACGTTTTGCCGCCACACTGTTTTTGAGTGCCGCAGGGAAATACTCACTCTTCACCGTTTCGTTTGCAGGAGAAAGGTTTTTATCCCCGCTCATCAGCGCCTCTTCCGAGCCGTTCATGAATCCACGCATACGGAAACGCCCCTCGTCGTCCGTTGCATAATTTACAGACGCAGGGAAGTAAAAGACCCCGGCAGGTATGCGTTCACCTTTCAATTCTGACATATAAAGCTGCAACTGAATCTTCTGTCCTGTATAATACGAGGTCGCCGAATCGTCTATCGTGCCCGTCTTGTAATCGATGATACGCACGTATTTATTTGTACCGTCCACACGGTCCACTTTGCCGTGGAAAAATTCCGCGCTGATGGGTCTTTCCGTTTGTTCTACGAGGAAATCGGAATTTTTGATTTGACGATACGCCGCCGCTGCAACGTCTATCCCTTCTTGCAACAACTTATCGGAGAAAACCGTTCCCGACGCCGTATCTTGTTGCATGGTATATATGGAATTATTCAGCAGTTTTGTACCTTCCTCAAGGGCAAACGCACGCATCTCTTCTTCCGTTGCAAACTCGGCGGCGTGCTTTGCCGTCTCTTGTAACAGTTCGTGGATAAAGTTCCCTGTATCCACCGCAAGCACCATTGCTTCTTCGCGTTCTTTTAGGCGCAAGCCTCTTTCCGCAAAGTTTCTAAACGGGCAAGCAAAATAGCTTTCCAACCCCGTGGGAGACACTTTTCCATCACGGAAAAACAACTCCTCACCGCGTTCAACGAATACCTGCCCCCTTCTTTCCTTCAAATAATCATCCTTTTCCGTCACACTCAGCTTGTCCAAAGCCGTAAACAAAGACGAGTATTGTAAACGCGTATCTTCACGCTTTGCCTCATATTCACTCTTTTCAATCAATAACTGTCGAATGGCAGGCGCAACCGCCGAACACTTATATGCAAAGTCGCTAGGCAACAGTTTTTTACGGCGCACCAGCTTTCCACCGTTTACCTCAACAAACAATCTATCGATATAACGGAAAATATCGCTGAGCGCAGGCTCGCTTCCGTCCGCCGCCAAAGGGTAGCTAAGATACAAGGCATCCGTAAAGGCGCAAAGGTTCAAACATACGCTTTCACGTGCGCGAACGTTCACCTCGGCAACCGTCGGCTCCATCATTGCTTTCACTTCCGCAAGCCTTGCAATTTCTTTATCGGAAACGATTGCCGTATCCGCAGAAGCCCTAGGCACGCTCTCCGTCATTCCCATCGCAAACAATACGCGCGTACTCTCAATACGGCTATCCGTGATATCTCCCACAAACACCGCATCCGACTTCAAAGGTATCAAGGAAATCTCCGTCGCCTCTAAGCCGTTTTTCAAAATTGCCTCAAACTCAGCGACCGTCATTTCCTTGTCGCCCGTCAAAAATTCCGCTTCCGCAAGCACCCGTTCTAGTGCCTTGTCAATTTGGGCAAGATACCCTTTATGCGCCACGTCAGCAATACTATTTTCAAGCGTTTCCAGCGCGTTTTGCACGTCAAAGTCTGCGAGGATTTTTCGTACCGCAAGGCAGTAATCTCTACCATGCCCCCTTGCTTTTATCCCATTTGTCGCCATTAGCACCCTTTCACGCGCCCATTCTAAAGCCGCACGATCGTACCCTTCAACCGCCTCGCCTTCCTTAATCGGGCGTTTTGCACCGCCACGGTAGTTGGCAAATTTATACAAATAATTGCGGTATTCGTCACTTTCACCAAACAGTACGTTTTGCGTTAAAGATTGTACGGCAATCGGGGAAAAGCGTTCTCGCACCACACGGAAACAATCGAGTAAAAAACGGCTGACAGGATGCCTGCGCAAAGACTTTTTCTCATCGATGAAATAAGGAATACCATATTCCGCAAAGGTCTTTTTTAAGGGTAAAGCGTAAGATGCTACGTCGGGCACCAGCACCGCAATATCACGGTAACGAAGTCCCTCTTTTTCCGACATCGCACGACGGATTTTCGTCGCTACGTATTCCGCCTCTGCCGTCTTATCATCCGCTTCAAAAAGGTGTATGCGCTCTGTTTCTACTTTCACTCCCGCACGAACGGGATTAAACAAGCCTTTACGCAAAATTTCAGCTTCACCCTGTAAAGGTTTCCCTACTTCACGCACCTGCAACTTTCCATATTCAGCACAAACGCCTGCAAACGACTGTGCCGCGCGATTTGCATAAATTTCCGCTTCATCACTGCAAAAAATACCAATGACGTTCGAAGCCGTTTCCAAGACCGCGCGAATCGCCTCACGTGCCTGCGCAGTAAAGGACGTGTACCCTAAAAAGAATACGTTGACTCCCTTTAAAACCCCTTCCTTACGGATTTTTGCAGGCAATAAAGACAAATACTTACTCTCATCGATTAAACCGCCATTTTGTAAAAATTGCGTATATCCTTCATAAATTACCGCCAGGTCCGACACTTTCTTTTTCAACATATCGTCGGGCAATAAGGCAGCACTTTCCGTCAATACTTCGGGTGTAATTTCCGACGCGGAAAGCTGCGCTAAGGTCTCGTAAATACAACGCGCGTTGTTTCCAATCCCCGTGATAGAGGTGAAACATTGCAACGCGCCCTCACGTTGCAAACGAGTCATTACTTCCCCCACCGCCATCACGGAACCTTCTTTGCTGAGGGTATGCTCTTCCGTCGTTAAAAAACGCGCAAAGGTCGCCACGTGAGATCGGAACGTACCGCCAAGCCGTTTGAGTAGCGCACGCTCAGCAAGCAAGGTCAATCGATCCTCGCAAAAAATGAGGTTTACGCCACCGCGTTCCTCGTAAGCCGCCGCATATTCCGCCATCGTCTCCAAACATTGAGACAACGTATAAGCCTTTAAAATCGCGTTCATTTGACGCCTCCTTTGCTCTTTTCATTATTATACCATATTTCAAGGGAAAATTTCAGCTTTTTTTCACAATAAATTTGTGGAAATCTTCATTTTGTTTTTACAAATTTAAAATTATGTGCTATAATATTAGATGTTGAATGATTTTTTACGGAAAAATGCAAATTTTCCGTTTAGGAGCATATATGAAAAGAAAAAAAATCCCCGCCATCCTTGCCCTTGTTATAGGTTTAACTGCGCTTGGCGGATGTACAAACTCTAACCAAAAAGTAAATATCGGTAATCATTGGAACGTAAATGCCATAGACGTGAACGAAGCCATCCACGAAACCTTGGTTTACGACGTTGCATTTGAAGCGAATGATACCAGCCTTGTCGAATATCAGCTCAATTATAAAGATGGCAAATATACCACCACCTTAATCAGTGAAAAAGTCGGCAGTAAAACCATTTACACCTACTCCACCCAGCTTAATATTACAGCGCAATATACTTTGAATGGAGTAACTGAAGAATGTAACGACGTCCTCACCTCAACCGTAAAATTTTACGCAGCTGGCGACGGCTTGCGCCCCATTTCCTCGCAAAAGGAAATTAACGCAAGTACCCCTACTGGCATTACGGGCTTAACGGCTAGCGACTGCTACGCGCAATCGCATTACTCCATACAGATTACCTATAACGACGATTGCACGGAAGGAAAATCCATCGTCACCAATCTTGACCCTTCCATGAGCAATACACCTGCAAAGGAAAAAACCTTTGAAATCGATGAGAAAAAGTTCCGCTTCTTGGATAATGAACAAGTATTGCTTGTCCTTCGTGCGGTAAACAACAGCACTTCCTCAGCGAAATTAAACGTCTATAGTCCCTTCGCGGAAACAATCCAAAAAGTTTCGCTTAGTTTCCAAACAGAAGAAAGCGCAGAATTTTCCTTCTATAAAAATGGCAGCGAAGAAAAGGTGAAAAGTATAATCACCTATCGCCCTGTAGATTTCGTATTAGATGAGAAAAATCCTGGGGGAACGCAAACGGCATGGGTTGCCAAAGCTGCTGACACATCCAAAAACACAAACCGCAATATCATTTTGCGATTGGAAACCCCCTTGTCGTATGGTTTAGGTTCTTTGATTTACACCTTAAACTCGGCAACTTATCAATAATTGTCAATGATGAAAACAGCTTGCGTTGGTTCGCAAGCTGTTTTTTTATACTCATTTTAATTTTCATACACCCAACGGCTAAGGATCCCCACGTAGGGAAGGTCGCGATATTTCTCCGCATAATCCAAACCGTAGCCAATAACAAACTCGTCCTCAATCTCAAAACAAGTGTAGTCCGCTGTAATATCCGACACACGGCGCGCAGGTTTATCCAGCAAGGTTACAATGCGAAGACTCGACGGATTACGAGTTTGCAACATCTTCTTCAACGCATACATGGTATGTCCGGAATCGATAATATCCTCAACAATCAACACGTCTTTCCCTTCAATATTCGACAAAATATCCAACCCAACGGAAAGCCTGCCGCTGCTGGTCGTACCAAAACCATAGGATGAAACCTTCATAAATTCAACCGTAACAGGAGTTTTCATCGCACGGATTAAATCCGCAAAGAAAACCACGCTTCCTTTTAAAATACAAACGGCAATAACCTCTTTTCCGTGATAATCCTCGTCAATTTTTTTTGCCACTTCTTTAATCCGTTCCGCAATTTGCGCTTCGGACAACAACACTCTTTCAATTTCCGATTTTTGCATATTCATTCGCATCTCTCCTGCTTTATTTTTTCCGTATTGATATATACAACGGCAGTTTTGTATCCACCGTTACCTTAACTTTTTCCGAAATTTCCACACCGCACACCACGTAAACTTCACCATTTTCTTCTGCAATCAACGGTAAATATTCACGCTCGGTTACGGGCGTTTTTTCTTCATTAAAAAATTTTTTTAAGGTCTTTTTTCCACCGCCAAAGCGTTGAATAAAATCCCCTTCCTGCCGATAGCGATACAACGCCGTTTTAGGGATTTTTTCTCCATCCACCTTTAATACCCGCCATCCGTTTTTCTCTTGGATTGGGTTAAGTGATACACTCACCGCATACCTGCCCCCATCAAATCCATTTAGACTAAAGCTTTGCGCAGGTTTTTTGTCCTCAAGCACCTCTTCAAAAGCCTTATAAAAACAAATACCTTCTTCCCTCTTCTCTGCCTCTACGCCTTTCGGGAAAGACAACCTTGCGCCCCGTTCTAAAGATTGCAAATTATATGCGTTTTCCAAATGCAACGCAGTATAATCTCGCTGTACCCCCAAGGACTTTAAAGCCAGCAGGCACGCACGGCGGAACAACGGTTTTTTCTCACAAAACTTCACCGTTATGCCATCCGACTCTTCCGCAACCAACGCCTTGGCGTATTCATACAGCAAATCGTCATCCTCGCTAGCCAAATGAGAAAAACGCACCAGGTTCTCCAACGTACCAGGCACAGCCTCTTCCATGAGAGGTAAAATTTGCAAACGCAGCTTATTGCGCGTTGCATCCATTTCTTGGTTGGTGCTATCCTCGCAATAAGGCAAGCTGTTTTCCTCGGCATACGCCACGATTTCAGCGCGCGTCCATGAGAGGAAGGGACGAATGATTTTACCATTCATCTCAACCATGCCCCCCACACCCGTAAGGGAAGTACCGCGCATTAAGCGAAAAAGTACCGTTTCCGCATCGTCGTTTTTATGATGTGCAGTGGCTATATAATCCGCATTCCCTGCAGACAATATCCGTTCAAAACACTCCTGTCGAAAAGCACGCGCCGCCGTCTCCAAACTTTGCTTATCCCGTTTCGCACGCAAAGGGCAATCCTCGGAAAAACGGTACAAGGGTACGCTTAAGCGAGCGCAATACTCCTCCACAAACTGCGCATCCGCAAGGCTTTCTTCCCCGCGAATACCATGTTCACAATGCACAGCGCAAAGCGTGTAGCCATATTCTTTCTCCCATTTTTTTAAATAATGTAAGAGTGAAACGGAATCCACACCGCCGCTAATCGCCACGCATATACGTTTTTCCGCAAAATCCTTCAACGTCATAAAAACAGTATCCTACAAATCTCCTTAATAAATTACTTCGACACCTTCAGGGGCATTTACAGTAGTTTTCACCTCACCGTTTTCCTGCAAGGTATGTTCAACCGTCACTACGCCACATGTCGTAGGGAAGTTCACCTTCACGTGTTTTAAACCGCTTAATTGAGGGCGAATTATAATTCGACGCATACCTGTCCCCTCCGTTTTAATACCAGCTACCGTTTCGATAAGGTAAGGGATAACCCCTGCCGACCATGCGTGGCAAAAACTGTGACGGAAACTCATATAACAGAATTTACCGTAATCGCCATGGATATCCTTTTTCCCTTCCACGGGCATTTCGTCCAAGCGGGTGCAATTTTCCAGCCATTCTAGGTCAAAATCCTCCCAAAACGTTGTTGCGCCCACAGACAACATACCGCCGTAATATTCCTTCATCATCGAAAGCGCGGCCTCATATTCGCCGTAGCTTGCCACCGCAGTCAAAATAGGATAAGATTGGAAGGTGGAAAGCCCCTGCGCCCCCCCGCGAAGCAGGGTTTCTTTCATTGTCGCGTTTTCCATACCTGCCCAAACGCCAAGGGCGGCAATTTGCTTGTAAATATGAATATCGTAGCTCTTTTTCGCAATTCTTTGCAATACGTCGTCGCAAAGAGAAATATCTTCATCAAACGCAACGAGCAATTCCCTAAGTGCCAAAACTGCAACCTTGGTAAGATATGCAACCCCTGCAAAACGTTCCGTTTCACGTTCCTCGTGTCTATCTTCACCTTCCTGCGCACAAGAAGGCCAATCGATATAATTAAAGGAATAAGACACCTTGCCATCTTCTGCCACGCAAGGGGAAATCACTTGTTCCAAAACCCCTTTTGCATAGGGCAGGTATTTGATGATTGCCGTTTTATTCCCACTTACGCAGTATGCTTCGCGCAAGTTAATAAGCCACCAAAGCGAGTAGGTCGGCATATTGTTGATATACTGAGGCAAGGGAGATTGTTCCATGGAAAACTTAAGACAGTTCAAGGTTTCAGGGATATCCCCAAACAAGCAGTTCGCTGCGCGCACTTCGGGATAAAGGTCACCAATCCACACCAAGCGATCTCGCTTGATACCATCCCAAAGATAACCATTTTGCAAACAAAGACGCAAGGTGTATGCCGCCGTAGACCAAATTTCATTGATAAGCGGATCGTCACACTCAAACGAGCCAATCTCAGGGCGCGTATCAGTATCCACCGCCGCCACAATCGACTTTAATGCAATATGACTATCGTCACCCAGCGTATCGATACGCAAGAAACGGAAACCCGTTTGCCCAAAGGTCATATCCGAATAATGTGGTAATGCCATCGTAAAATCACGCAAGGAATGGTCGTTGGTTGCGCCGTAGCCAGCCTCTCCATTCTTCAATTCCGCACAGGCTTCCCCAACCGATTCACCAAAGCGTAACCGCACCGTTCTATTGCCTTCCGCATAGCGGGTCAAAATCCTTGCGCCACCCGACAATTCCTTACCGAAATCAAGGATGATGTAGGATTTACCCCTCATCACGCAAAAATCCTCTTCATTAAGGCCAATTTGCAAGGTTTTTTCTTTCAAAAGTCCTTCCACGTTTTCCACGTCGCCTTGTACGGCGATCACTTTCACAGGATATGTATATTTCATAATTAATCTTATTCCTTTATTATTTTAAACGAACGAATTTGGAACGGTTTAAATGCAAGCGTAGCGCCTTCCGCGTTCCCCATTGTATCTTCCAACAAATTGACTTCCTCTACCATTTTATAACCCATCGGCAAGGTAAGCTTTGTCGTTGCAGGGTTGCCCGTACGTTCAAACATACGCACCACAAAGCCATCGCCGTCATAGGCAGGTTTAAATGCGGAAATTTCCACCTGCGCATTATCCACCATAGGCATTTCCAACGCCTCGTCGCCGTACAATGCGCGCACGTTAAATTCCTTCGCCTTATCATCAACGTCAATCGGGTCAAAACCGCCGTCATGCGGGTAGAATGCATAAGAATAGCTAACGTGGTCGCGCTCAATCGAAGGATACTCCGTCGAACGAACAAGGTTGATAGAGATAATCCCCTGCTTCGCCATAAAGCCATTCTTTGTGTTATTCAAAACCGCCAAGCCTTGCGTATCATTTGACAAGTCAAACCACTTTTGGCAGCACATTTCAAACTGCGCCGCATTGTGCTCGGTATCGTCCGTCGTTGGTCTGCCGAGATAACCAAACTGAATGTCACTGTTGACAACTTCATTCCACGCCGTAGGAAGGGTTTCCGAACGGATCATATGCCCATCGTCTACAAGGTTGACGTCGTGCTTGATTTGAATGGTAGGCTCGTTTTTGTGCATTAAAATGGTCTGCACAAGCTTAGAATTTTTATATGCATACTGTTGTACAACTTCAACCAAGCCGCCAAAATCCCGCGCCTGGGTCGAAACAAGGTTCATATACAATTCGGGTTGGTCACGGTAATCATCCTCGAAATCCCAGGAGTCGCCTTTATCGATAAAGACGCGCAACTTATTTGCGTTGGTTGCAGCCACTCTACCGTCCTTCAACACAATCGACTTAAACGAGCCGTCCACGTCAAAAATCACGGTGTAGTAGTCCGTTTCCACCTTATCCAAGCCGTCTAAAACCTGCGCATTTTCATACACTACAGGCGCAATTAACTCGCTGCTGCCTTTATAGTATAAGTACCCATCGCCGCATTTTTCCAGCTTTGCAACGCTTCCTTTGGACATATTCACAAGCTTTTTATCCTTGCTTGCCACAAAAGATACACCCTTTTCCTGCGCAAGCTTTTCGATATCTGCCAAAATTCTCGCATACGCAACGTCCGTTTCATCGTAAACACGTTGAATGGAGGAACCGGGTAAAATATCGTGGAATTGATAAAGCAATACTTCCTTCCAAAGCTCGTCAATAACCGCCTTATCTCCCTTTTCACCCAAACAAGCAAGCAGGGCTTCATAAGCAAGCAATTTACTTTCTGCATCACGGTTAAAATTCTTGTTATTCGATTGTGAAGTATAGGTCGCACGGTGTTTTTCAAGGTACATTTCCCCTTGATAGGTAGGAAATTCTCTCCCCACTAAGCCATCAAAGTACCCATGTGCAGGCGCTTGCTTCACTTTGGGAAGAAACTTTACGTTTTCCATACGATTCAAGCGTTCTTGCATTTTTACGGAAGGGCCGCCGCCGCCATCGCCAACGCCATACACCATCAAGAAATCATCCTTCTGGTCGATGTCACGCAAGTTCGATTTCCCCGCGATTAAGGCACGAGGCCCCGCATAAGAGTTATACGTGCCTTCAGGTGGCATATGCACCAATACACGAGTACCGTCAAGCCCTGCCCAGTTGAAGGTATGGAAGGGGAACAAAGTGCGATCGGACCAAGAGATTTTAATGGTCATAAAGTAGTCCTGCCCCGACTGTTTCAAGATTTGCGGCATCCCTGCGCTATACCCAAAGGTATCGGGCAGCCAGCGCAGCTTAACGTACTGTCCAAATTCCTCTTTCCAAAATTTTTGTCCGTATAATTCCTGACGGACAAGCGCCTCTTCACAAGGCACGTTGGTATCGTTTTCCACCCAACCGCCGCCAACAGGTTCCATACGTCCTTCTTTGACAAGCTGTTTAATTTCCTCATATTGTTTCGGGTCTATTTCCTTCACCCAAACAAGCTGTTGCGGTTGCGATACAACAAAATGATATTTGGGATAACGTTTCATCAGGTCAATCGCATTCGCAAAGGTACGTTTTGCCTTGCGTTTACTCTCACGGATAGGCCAAAGCCACGCTAAGTCCAAATGCGCGTGTCCAACCGCTGTTACCTGAATCGGTTCATCCCCTGTCATAGCGTACAAATCGTTGATAATCGCTTTGGCGCGCGGATAAATATCAGGTGCATTGTAGGTAATCAAGTTCATCACTTTGCGCAAGCCATACAATACCTTAATCTTCTTCTCGTTTGTAAATGGCATCGCCAAGCAGTAATCAAACAACGTATCGCAATCGAAATACAAATCCTGCATTTCCTTGTTTTCACGTACAATTGCCGCCGCTTCTAAGGTACAAACGTCTTTAAAATCACCCAAAATGTTGTTGGATGCGCCATCAATATAGATATCAATATTCCCATCCGCATCCATCACGTTTTCATCCACGGGATAGTAACGTTTTACCGACATTTGGTTTCTATATTCAAACACACGCGACCCAGCGGTAAAGCCTTTAATCGCATGCCCCGTTTTATCTACCAACAAGGCTTCGCCGCAGTTGGCAAAATCAAGCATCAAATTGCTACGGTCCATATCCTTGTCGAGTTTCCCCGTCAAATGAAACCACGCGCATCCAAAATTTTGCGTAGACCAAACCTCGCCCTTTTGAATAGGCTTAAAGGTCAAAGAAGAAATATCTTTAAAATCAATTGGCTCATCCGAGTATGCAAATTCTACGTTCAAAGATAAAACGTCTTCGTGGCACTTTTCAAGCAATTCGCCCTCGATAAACCCACGCAAGCGGTTCCACTCTAACTCTCGATCGTATTGATCTCTATGCTTAAACTCAAATTCTACCATAAAATAGTACCCCTTAAAATTATAAATAATTTTAAATATTATACCACCTTACCCATGCAGTGTCAACAGTTTCGCAAAAGTTTTTACCCACCGTATAAAAGAAAAACACCCGAAATCGGGTGTCTTTCCTATTGCACGCTTAGCTAAGCGCAATGTCCTTTAAATACAACGTATTGCCAGTAGCAATGTTAAACGCGAACTCCGTACACGTTTCTGCGATAGACGTAATATCCACCGTGTAAGTTTTCCATACGCCCAATTCCAAACGCACTTCATCCGCCGATGCGGCGTCACCTACTTGATAACGGATGTATTGCTTTTTGCTCTCTCCGCTTTCAAACATACCTGCAATCCCTGCACCTGAACCGTCATCGGGTTTTACACGGATTGCAAACGGGTTCAACTCATACTGACCAACCGCATTTTCCATATACAAGGTGAAGGTAAACGTCGTTTTACCTTTCAACAACGAAGTGTTGATGTACAACTTACCTTGCGTGTTTGCCGTTACTGCATATACGTTTTGACCGTTGAATTCAATTGCTTCCGCCGTAACCGCGCCGTCTGCGTACATTTCCGAGGAAGTTACATTCACACCGCCGTATTGCAAACCATTGACCTTAATTGATTCAGCAGGTTTATATGCATCCCAATCAATTTTACCATTTTCAAAACCGCAGTAGTAGTTGTAGCAATCTTCAATTTCGCCGTCGTCTTCCGACAATACGGTCACCGTACCGCCGACAAGAGGTTTCCCCGTCTTTGTTTCGTTCCATTCATGAATCCAACCGCCCGTAATCGTACCGTCTGCATTCAACCAGTTAAAGCGGTCGTATTCGCTCGATTTCAAACCGTATGTAAAACGAATGCCTTCATACACAACGCTTACGTTGTTGCAATGTTCGTGCCCTACAAAAATGGAATCCACGCCAAGCTCTTTCATGGCTTTATAAATCTTATAATCGGTATCCCATTCCCCTTTCATTTGTCTGCCGATGTAACCGAAGTCGCTTTCCGCAACACCTTCCATCATATCAAGGTTAATGTCTTGATATTTTTCCGACTGGTTAAAGCCGTACGATGCATACGCTTTACCAAAGATCCACTGCTGAATGTGATAAGCAAACGAGATTTTTACTTCGGGAACGTATTTCTTTAAGAACTTAATTTCTTCGGTGTACCAATTTATTTGATCTTGTTGGAATCCTACTTTATTGGAGAAGGTATGTCCATTATCCAAGCTTTCCGCACTCGCATTACCGCAAGCGTGGGTATCCAACATGTAGAACACACGCTTCATTTCTCCGTCTTGTGCGATACCTACCGAGTAGTTGCCGTTCCCCGACAATTCCTTTTGGTCAAACAAGCAATATTGAGAGTTTTCAAACAAATCACATTGCCAATCCGCACCTTTCTTGCTTTCGTTGTCGTGGTTACCGAATACGGGCGACCAAGGAATTTGGAATCCGTCCATGAAGTTAACCAACTTTGTCAATGCAGAGCCGTCGTCATCAAATTCACCGTACACAACGTCACCCGTGAGGATGATAAAATCGGGGTTCGTTGCCGTAATCACTTCTTCCAAGTAATTAAAACAACGTTCGTCCATCTTATCCGTCGCATTCAAGGGTCTATCAATACCGCCGCGGCCAGGACGTTCCTGCGCAGCGTCGATGATTTGGGTATCGGACAACTGTAAAACGATGGGGTCGCGCCCTGCGGGTACTTCCACCACGAAATCGGGGATACCAAGCACGGAAACAATAACCGTTTCCGATTCCTTCATCTTTTCAGTGCCTTCCGCATCCGCAAAACAGCTTCCGCATTCCGAGCAAGCCCAATGTTCTACCACGCCGTCTTCCCTGCCAACGACAGGTTTTGCCTCTTGATGGACAAGAGTGTGTTCTGCAGTCAAGATAATATCCGACAGCTTTACTTCTTGTGTACAAGCTTCATCCGCATAGTTTTTCAAGCATTTTGAGCAGGACCAATATTCCATTCTGCCGCCCGTGCTACAATTCGGCTCAATCCCCGCCGTATACTTGACAACGTGTTCCTCTTTCGCAAGAATTACGTCCGCAGCGGTCACCTCTTCCTTGCCCATTGCGTCCGCAAAATACGCACCGCAATCACACGTCCAGTGGGTAATATTCCCTTCTTGCGTACAGGTTGCCTTGCGCTCGGATACGCGGGTCAATTTATGCTTGTGTTCGCTATTTTCTTCCCCGCCTACACTTTCTACAATTTGTGATGTTTGCGAGTTTTCGCTTGTGCCGCCACCGCCCATCAAGGCCGACAAGTCACACGCCGACAAAGCGCATACACTCATGAACCCCAACAATAAACCGATAATTTTCTTCATCATTTTTCTCCTATGGCATCCTATCCCGAACCACCTATTTTTATCTGTTACAGCATTTCTTTACCATTTTGTAAAGTTATAAAACAATATTTCCCCAAGTTTTGCTACTATTTTATAGGTTAATCTTCATTTTTACCGTTAGGCGAATAGGCTTTTCCTGGCAAAACCGCTTCCACCGTTGCAGGCAAGAAGCTTTCCCATTGAATTTCACCGTCCACAATTTTACCGTGCGTATCCGCGCAATAATAAATGTACGCATCCGCGATCGCGCCGTCTTCTTCCGACAAAAGGATTACGCTACCGCCGATAAGGGGAGAGTCTGCAGCAGTATCCCAGTCGCTATGTACTACGTTTCCATCCGCATTAAGCATACTGAACATATCGTATCTGCTCGATTTTTGACCAAACTGGAAGCGAATGCCTTGATATACAACACTCGCGCTGCTGGTATGTTCGTGACCAACGAAGATCGAGTCAACGCCAAGGCTCTTCAATTGCTTAATGTCCTGCGACCATTCGCCCTTTACATAACCGATGTAACCAAAGTCACCTTCCGCTTTTTCTTCGTGCAAATCTACGTTGATATTTGCCCAAGCGTTCCAGTTCACGTAACCATATTTCGCATACGCTTGTTCAAAGAGGGTATCTTGGATATGGTAAGCAAACGAAACCTTCAAATCGGGCAAACTTTCCTGCATTCTTTCGATTTGTTCGGTAAACCAAGATACTTGGTCAGAACCAAAGCCAGGGCTGGTCTTGGTATGGCCATTTGCAAGGGTTGCCGCGCTAGGGGAACCGATACCGTTACTATCCAACATGTAGAATACACGTTTGATTTCACCGCCTTGCGTGATTGCTACCGAGTAGTTGCAGTTACCCGTCAAAGTTCTTTGCTTAAACAAGCAATTTTCCGCATTCATAAGCTGTTCACATTGCCAATCAACACCCATATTACTTTCGTTGTCGTGGTTACCGAAGATGGGCGCCCAAGGGATGTCAAAGCTATCCATAAAGTTTACAAATGCCGTCCAAACACTACCATTATGGTCAAATCTACCATAAACGTTGTCACCCGTAAGGATAATCAAATCGGGGTTGGTCGCATTGATAATTTCCGTGAGGTAGTTAAAGCAACGCGCGTTCATTTGGCTAGGCGCATACATAGAAGGTTGGCTACCGCCTAATACGCCGTCCAAGTCCTGCGAGGAGTCCATAATTTGGGTATCCGTCAACTGTAAAACGACAGGTTCGCGACCAACGGGCACTTCTACAATGAAATCGGGGATCGCCAAAAGCGAATACAAAACGATGTTCGACTGCGAGGTCTTTTTCGTCCCTTCAGCATCTAAGAAGTAACCATCGCAATATCCGCAAACCCAATGTTCCTTCACACCGTTTTCCAAGCCTACCACAGGAACTTCTTCGTAGTGGGTAAGGGCATGCCCTACCTTAGGCAAAATAATTTGCGTGGCTTTTACTTCTTCCGTGCAAGCCTCGTCCGCGTAATACGTTTTACAATCCAAGCAGTACCAATTTTCCAATTTACCACCCGAAATACAGGTCGCTTCATACCCTGCCGTATGCTTTAAGTTATGTTCTTTTTTCGCAATGGTTATATCCGCTGCGGAAATTTCTTCCGTGCCCATCGCATCCGCAAAATACGCGCCACATTCGCACGTCCAATGGGTGATGCTCCCTTCATTTTTACAGGTCGCCGCAACTTCGGAAACACGGTTTAATCTGTGCTTGTGTTCACCCTCTACGCTTTCCTCACTTTCAACACTTTCCACTACTTCCGATTGCACGCTTTCAGTAGTTGCGCCACCGCCCATCATTGCGTACAAATCGCAGGACGCCAAGGTAAATACACTAGCAATGCCTAACAATAAACCAATCATTTTTTTCATGTTATTTTCCACCAAAATTATTTATATTTATTTTACGAACCCTATACAATCAATCCTCTTTTTTGAGAATAGCAATATATTCTTTTCTTTGCGCGATGGTTTTTGCACCCGTTGACGGTACAAGATTCCACTGAATTTTACCATCTTTGATGATGCCGTTTTTATCCGTGCTGTAATAATTGTAGATATCTTTAATCGTGCCGTCCGCTTCCGACAATACGATAATCGAACCGCCAATGATCGGGGTAGAACCTGTAGGTACGTTATCCCTTGCTGTCACAAGCCCCGTTTTAGGGTCAAGGACGCTCATTCTATCGTATTCGCCAGACTTCACGCCGTAGTGCAAACGCACCCCTTCATATACAACGCTGGCGCAGTTATAATGTACGTGACCTACGAAAATGGAGTCAACCCCCAATGCCTTCATACCGTTAAATACCTTTCTATCATGGTCCCAAGGCCCGATCAAGTTTGCACCGATATAACCAAAGTCACCGTCTTCCTTCCCTTCGTATTCATCAATGTTGATATTCGGGGTGTTAGAAGACATATCGAAACCATACTTTTTAACGTACGCTTCTTTGAACACAGCAGGCTGAATGTGGTACGCGAAGGAAATTTTTACGTTGGGTACGTATTTTTTCAAGAGCTTGATTTGTTCGGTGTACCAATCAATTTGGTCTTGCATCATACCGCAATAATTGTTTACCGTATGCCCGTTTTTCATGCTCTCTTCGCTCGCTTCCGTACAAGCATTGGTATCCGTCATATAAAATACACGCTTGATTTCATCTTCTTGTACAAGCGCAACCGAGTAGTTGCCGTTGCCCGTCAATTCTTTTTGCTCGAACAAGCAATACTGCGAATTTTCAAGCTGTTCGCATTGCCAATCTATACCCTTCTTACTTTCCGCTTCGTGGTTGCCGAATACGGGCGACCAAGGGATTTGCAAGCTGTCCATAAACTTGATCAAGTTAAGCAACGAAGTACCGTTATCGTCGTGTGCACCGTGTACCAAGTCCCCCGTGATAATGATAAAATCGGGGTCAGCAGCCTCGACGGTTTCCGTCAAGTAATTGAACAAGCGTTCCTCAATTTGGTCGGTTGCCCAAAGGCTTTCATAGGTATTGCCGCCGGGACGAACCTGCGCAGCGTCAATGATTTGCGTATCCGTCAACTGTAAAACAACGGGATCGCGCCCTGCGGGCACTTCCACCACGAAATCGGGGATACCAAGCACGGAAACGATTACCGTTTCCGATTTTTTCATTTTCGTTGTAGCTTCCGCATCCGCAAAATAACCTTCACAAACGGAACAGCTCCAATGCTCTACCACACCGTCTTCCCTGCCAACGACAGGTTTTGCCTCGTGGTACACAAGCTCATGCGCCGCCGTCAAAATAACCTCGGACAATTTCACTTCTTGCGTGCAAGCTTCGTCCTTATAGTTTTTAAAGCATTTTGAGCAGGACCAATATTCCATTCTGCCGCCAGCTTTACAGGTAGGCTCAATCCCTGCCGTATATTTTAAAACGTGCTCCTCTTTCGCAAGGACTACCGCAGATTGCTCTATCGTCTCCGTACCTTCCGCATCCGCAAAAAATTCACCGCACGCGCATTTCCAGTAAGCTATATTCCCTTCTTGCGCGCAGGTTGCTTTGCGTTCAGCCACTTTGGTCAAGACGTGTTTATGCGTACTGCTATTTTCCGTACTCTCCATGCTTTCAACAACTTGCGATGCTTGCTCACTTTCCCCAGCTCCGCCCATCAATGCGGATAAATCACAAGATGCCAAGGTAAATACACTAGCAATTCCCAATAAAAAACCAATAATCTTTTTCATTGTAACCCCCAAAAAAAATTTTAAATTTCCGCAAAAGTATAATATACTTTTACCATTGGTTTATACTATTATAACATATCGAAATATTGCATTTCTACTTATATTTTTTTCTATTCTCCTCATTTTTTCGGGTAAAGGGGGATTTATCGAAGAGGATTGATATGTTTCGGCAAACCATTTTCGTAGATAGGCGTCAACTCGCCTTGAATCAAAGGCAATGCATAACGGATATATTCTTTGGTTAAGCCCGTGCCTTCCTCGTTAATCCATTCGCAAGGGAACGCCTTTTCTTTGTTTGCAATTTCTTCAATCGGGGCAACCCCCGTTTCAAAACGGTAAGGTTCATCTCCAGCGCGGACAAGGGTTACCGCCACGCCGCTTTGCCCTGCCTTCGCCGCAACAACCGCCGCTTCGCCTGCGGCATACGCTTCGTTGATGTCCGTCAAGCTGGCGATATGCGCCGCACTGCGTTGTAAAGTGGAAAGCTCGATTGCACGCGTTTTGATCCCAAAATGCTTTGCGCACGCATTTGCCAAAAACAACGCCGTACCCGTCAGCTGCTTATGCCCAAACACGTCCTCTTTCGCATCGGTTGCCGACAATTCGCAAACGTATCTGCCGTCAGGAAGTTTTACCCCTTCGGACACCGCAACAACAAGGGCTTTTTTCTTTTCCAAACAAGCGGAAATTTTCTCGTAGAAGTTTTCCATGGTAAAGAGTGTTTCCGGCAGGAAAATCAAGTCCGCCCCGTCGCAATCCGACCCTTTCGCCAAGGCGCACGCCGCTGTCAGCCAACCTGCGTTTCTCCCATAATTTCCACAATGGTTACCGCTTTCAAATCATAAATAGCGCAATCGCAAACAATCTCTTTGATCGTTGTTGCGACAAATTTTGCCGCACTGCCGTAGCCAGGGGTATGGTCGGTGATTGCCAAATCATTGTCAATCGTTTTCGGTACGCCGACAAAACGGATTTTACTGCCGATTTTGTTGCCGTATGCGGACAATTTTTCCACCGTATCCATACTATCGTTTCCGCCTATGTAGAAAAAGCAATCGATCTCGTACTTTTCTAACACCGCAAAAATTTTCTCGTACTCTTCGGTGCTAGCCTCGGCTTTTTTCAGTTTGTAACGGCAACTGCCAAGGTAACACGCAGGGGTACGCTTTAAAAGCTCTACCTGCCCTGCTTTCCCAAGCAAATCATTGAGTAAAACGAGGTTTTCATGCATCAAACCAAAGATGCCGTTTCGCATACCGAACACTTTGTTTGCGCCTGCTTTTATCGCCCCCTCATATACCCCTGCAAGACTTGCATTGATCACCGAGGTCGGCCCGCCGGACTGCCCGACAACTACATTCATATTCCATCCTCCGCGAAAATATTTTCTTCCCTTTTATTGTATCATATACACCCGCATTTTGCAAGCGTATAACCAAATTTTCCTTAAGGAAACCTTGTCTTTTATCGCACAAACTTTCCTATGTATCCTTTGTAAAAGTAAAGGCAGGACAAATCGCCCTACCTTTCGCATTTTAACCGATTAATAGTTGTCAAAATTTAAGGTGTTCAAAATTTTACCGTCAGCCGTATAAGCCGCCAACGCACAGCCTGCCCAGAAGGTCTTATCATTCCAGTTACAAGCCGCAATTTCAAGCGTTACTTCTTGACCTGCAAAAGCCTTCAACCAGCTGTACTGATTCGCACTCGAACAATACAACGTAATCTTCTGACCGTTTGCTATGAAGTTAAGGTTGGTATAATATGCCGTTTCCACAACTTCAACCGTACCCGTGATGATAAATACCGTCGTCGAGTAGTCCACCATTTTGTCAAGGGCATAGAATTCTTGACCCGTCGTACCTTCCACGAACTTTGCAGTGGAATACGTATGGTTACCATAGTAGTTTACAAGGATTTCCGCATCTACAATACAGGTTTGACCAAAACGAGTTGCTTCGTTTTCAGCCTTCACGTAACGTTCGCGCATACCCTTCAAAACAACTTCGTGACCGATTTCAAGACCTACAAAATAATCCGTCGAATCTACAAGAACAGCAATCATGCTGCCGTCTTCGCCAAAGAGATAGAAACCATTTTTGTTTACAACGGAAGGACCTACGATACCCTTTACCGTTACTTCGCTGTCAACGTCCGCAGCAATGGCTTCCGCAACCGTAATGCTTTCATAGACGACAGGTTCAACCACCGTAATCTCAATGGATTCGCTGTAGGTAATATTGCCATACGTTGCCGTAACCGTAACCTTTGCCGTACCGTTTTCACCGCAATGGAAGGTCGTTACACCGTTTTCCGTCGTGAAATACGCAACGGCTTCATTGTCGGATTCATAAGAAAGCTGCGCACCGCTAAACTCAAGAAGCGCCGAGGAAACTTCCGTTACCATTTCCTTTGCAGGGTCAGCTTCGTAAAGAGTTGCAAACTGGTCCATGCCGTAATATTTCACAGCAAATTTCGCCGCGTCTTCCAAATCGAATGTATAACCGTCGTCCTGAATCGAAATGGGCAAGAAACGATAAATACAACCCGTATCCGAGCTCTTTGCGTTGATTACCGAGAGGTAAACGGTGCAAATTTTACCGTTGAATGCATCTACCCATTCAAAATCGCCGCCGTTACACTGCGTGTAAACGTAGCTGCCCGTCGTTTCGTCAAGGTCGTTGATGTAGTAGTTGACAAAGCCGTTGCCAGGCGCTGTTTTTACCAATGCATTTACTTTGTAAATGGTCGTCGTGATATCCTCCGTAACGGGGGTATCCATGATTTCTTTTACCGTCGTTTCTTCAATCCAGGATTTATCAAATTCGTTCGTACCCTTATCGTTTGCAACCAAATAAGCCTCTTCTAACTGGTTGCACCCTTTGTAACCGTGCTTAGAAGCCGCGCTTTGTTCCTTTTCCAATACCCAATAGGTCTTGGATGCCAAAACGGTAATCTTGTTGCCGACGGATACTTGACCTGCGATATCGTTGTCGTAAACGTAAATCGAGTTGGTGTTATCTACAAGATATACACCGCTGGGCTTCATACCGTTTGCATAGGTAATTTGCGCAACAACGCCTTCTACCTTTACCATTGCGCCCACGTCCGCAATACGCGCCTCTTCAATCGTCATTGCGGTATAATTACTTTCATCAAAGTTACCTGCATTCGACGTAAATTCAATCAAACGCGCGTTTTTAACTTCTTTCGTACCGTTGTGGTTTTGAAGAATACAATGAAGCAATACTTCGTCGCCTTTTACGGGCTTGCTTTCAAAGTTCGCATAACCAATCGAACCATCTACATTGTACGTACCGTACACGTAAATCGAACCCGTTTCGTCTTTAATTTGCATTTCACCATATTGAGGGTTCAAAACCGATTCGATAATCCCACGGATATAATATCTGCCTTCCGTGACGTTGCCAGGTTCACCGCAAAGTTCCAACGCCTCAGCAATCGTGATATAGCTGTCTGCAGGAATGTCGGGTACTGCAGGAGTATCAGGCGTTTCACCGCCTTCACCCTTCAACACTTCACCCAAGGTAGGTTTGTCAAATTCTACCGTACCGTTGTAGTTTTTAATCGTACCCGTTACGGTGATGGTATCGCCAACGGCAAGGTTTTTATTGTCGCCGTTTGCGTTATCACGCATCCAATAGCAGTAGAAATCTTTCCCAGCTACGTTGAAGGTCAAACAAATGGTATATTTTGCGCTGTCATATTCTTTTACGTTGGTAATCGTACCCTGCAAGGTGTGCGTACCTTCTAACGTTTCACCCGTACCCAAAGCATATGCCGCTTCTACAATCGCCAAAGTTTCGGGGTCGAATTCGGGGATTTCTTCTTCAGGCTCTTCGCTGTCAGGGGTGCTTTCTTCAGGCTGTTCGCTGTCGGGAGTGCTTTGCTCGGGAGCGTTTTCACTGGAAAGTTCCTCTTCAGAAGAAGTGGATTCCGTACTGGTAGAACCGCCAAGCAAATCGCCAAGATTTACACCGCCGATATTGATGTCGCCAAGGGCAGACATATCACATGCCGTTGCACCTGCCAACACACCCAATGCCGTAAGCGTCAAAAGTAGCTTTTTAAGTTTCTTCATTTGTACACCTCACAAATATTTTTTACATTGTAAAATTTGCGTCGTTCGCATTTTTTTAATTGTACAACTTTTTTGTTAAGTATGTCAAGCATTCGAACCCCACTTTCCAAAAGCACTTTAATATTCTATATTAAATCAAAGACATTTATATATGTTTTTTTGCATTTTTTTGCATATTTTAACGCTTTATAGGCACCACTACCCTCTCTTTCTTCTGCATAAAAGACGATATACTCGCTTCGATTTATCATTTCACAGTTTCGATAATAAATTCTACTATACCAATAATCGTAAGCGAGCGGAAGATAGACAATTTGTTCATACTTTTCCCGTAAAATCGATGAATATGCCTCTTTTTTACACCCCTCCCTTTCCACGGAACAGTAACATCGTTTGATATGCGGATATCTTCCCTTTAACATAGTCACAATTTTGTAACACATCTCGTCGAATTCACTAAATTCGCCAAAATAAAACAGCGTAAACCCCTCTATTAAAATTAACTTTTCTACAATACAAGTCAATTCCTTGCGCAGGGCATCGTCACTTTTTATTACCCGATGTCCAAAAAACGAACAAATTTTATCCATAAACACCTCCTTTCAATTTTAATTATATTTAGGCAATACCTAAATATCAAGAAAAATTAAGTATTGCTTAATATAATAATGTTATGGATAAAAATTTAGACGAAATTATCAGTAAAAACTTAAAAGAAGAAATTGAACAATCGGGAAAAAGCAAAACGGAAATCGCACGCGCCATCGGCGTTTCTTCCCCTACAATTTCACAATATTTGTCAGGAAGAATACAGCCTAGCCTTGCCACCTTGTCAAAATTGTGCAATTTTTTAGGATGTTCCGCCGACGATATCTTAAATGTAAAATTAAAATGAAACCATAAAACAACGGACAGCCAATTGGCTGTCCGTTATATTTTTACATTTCAACGCATACCTGGTATGCACATTTGTACATTTTTACAAAAACAATCGGGGTATCAGACGCTTTCCTTGTTCGCATTTAAATCTTCAAGAAAAGAGAACCGAAAAAAACGTTTTTCCTCTAAGGATACGTCATTTTTTACAAATGAACGCATACCTGCCCCCTTCATTTTGCAAAAATCAATATATTTCTACAATCTCATAGCAGTTGAAATCTTTGATTTCAAAGAACACTCTACCGTCCTTATATTCAAAATCCAACTCTTGATTTGCAGGCTGTAAAACGACTTTAGCAGGCTTTGCAGCACACTTAACGGAGGTTGTAACCTTGGAAAGTGTAACGATATCCTCTACAACCTCCACGCCGTCACCGCGCTTCATCGTGTTTGCATACCACAGGTGGCAAACCGTCTTACCGTCTTTGTTGTAAAGCGCCGCTTTGCCCGAAGTCGGCAAATCGGTGATTACCGTACGTTCACCCAACAGCATATCCAATAAGGGTGCAACCAGCTGTCTAGCGGTCAAGGAACCGTCTTTTGCATACTGCGAGAACAAGTCGGACGCAATATAGATACCGTCCTTCCCTTCCGTGATGCCTGCGGACACCTTTTTAGGATCGTAAGGTGTGTGCGCATGCGAACAGTAACGGATACCCCTTCTCGTAAAGTAAGGGGATAATTTTTTCGCCAACACTTTCCCCATCGCCTCGATGTTGTATGCTTTTTCATAGGCTACGAGTGCCATTCCGTTTGCATATTTTAAGGTATAATTTGCCTCAAGATAGCAAGGAATTTCCTTATCCTCGCCCTTATATTCGCAGCCCAAATCGAACGCCGTTTTACCGTTAAAGGTAATATTACGCCCCATTGCCAACAACTTACCGCCGTTTGCAACGTACTGCTTTAATGCAACGTATTCGCTTTCCGACAACGCTACGTCGTCAGCAAGGAAAATTACTTTATAGCGGTTGGAAATTTCCTGTTCGTCAATCAAATCAAACAAAATCTTTTCCTCGAACAAAATACGGGAAAGCCCGATTCTTCCGTCACCGCCGTGCGGGGAGTACATTGCCGCCTCCGCTAAATATTCACCGCCACGCCAAGCCTCACGCGCCGCTACGTACGCATTGGCTTCGCCGATATTTTCATAGGTATAATCATCCAACTTTGCAGAAGGATGCACTTGGTCGCCCACGCAGTAACCTGCATCCAACGCCAAGCATTGCGCCGCCTCGTATTTGAGCGCCGCTTTGTATTTAAACGCGCCAAATTCCCCCCAGCTACGGTGGAATTTACCCGTCATGCCGATACAGTTTTTCCCTTGACGACGAAGATATGCCATCGACAGCGGGAAGTGATCGTACCCCCAACCGCCCGTAGGCAATGATTCCGTCTCCAATTGGTGACAGCAATCCATTCGATCACGTCTGCCAACAGGGAAGTCCCCGCCATTGTGGAAAATAACACAATCGGGTTTAATCGCGTGCACAGCCTTTTCCAGCCTGTCCGTATATACAGCCAAAACGTCTTTTGCCTGTTGCAAATGGTCTTCATAGCTGTCGAGATCAAGCCCTTTTTTCACCATATCCGCCTGGCAGTAATCGCAATAACAAGGCCAATCCGCCATGATATCAAAGAATACACCGTCAGGCATATATTTTTTTACCGCTTCTTCCGTTTGTGCCACCAAAATATCCAAATACGGCGTATTGAAGCAAATTCTACGGAAGTAGGTATCATCACGCTTTTGAAGACCGCCCTCTGCCCTTTCCAGCCATTCTGGATGCTGACGAGCTATATGTTCGTCATAACCTGCAGAAAGGTAAATTTTTGCGGATACCCCCACTTCTTTACACGCCTTCACCTGCTCATCCAACAAGCTAATGCTAAGGTGCGGATGTCTAAAAAACTTCGTATCCTCATAATAGAAACAGCCGTGATGGCATTTTGCGAACAAGGTAATCGAGTCAATGCCCGATTTTACCAAATTTGCCTTAAATTCTTCGGCGTCAAAACCTGCGCCAATCCCTTCAATCAATTCTGAAGTATGAAAGTCCAAATGGACACATCTTTTATCCTTCATTTTCAAGCTCCCTCTTTTTAGGCTATACCGCAATCGTACTATGGTAGAGCCAAGTGTTAAAAGCACAACGATGAGTTCTGCACAAGGCAGAACCCACCATCATGTTTTTTTTGATTAATTCTTAATCTTAGAATTTGTTACAACGAAAGGATTTACCAATGCGTTGGTAACACATTCACGAATAACCTCGCCTTCCTTATTATCTACGTTGGGAGGCAAATAGGAAATTTCACTAGGCATGTAACCCGTCAACGTACAGAACATTGCAAGGGACGAAGTGAAACGTCCTTCATATACGGACAAGTGTGCGCCATCGCGGTTCCATTCGTTAAGCGTATTCACAAATTCTTCGCCTTCACCAGGGTAATAGTCACCGATGTAAGAGGTACGACCATTTTGAATAGCAGTGCCTGCAGGAGAAATCAAGCAGAAGTTATCGTTCGTCACAATCTTTTCCTGCACAGCCGAAACAATCGAGTTGTACATATTCATTTGGTTGTTGCCGTACAAGCCGCCGAACCAACCCGACCCCGTAGGATATGCCCAAGTCATATTCCAAACGAGTTTCATATTTTCGTTCGTTGCAATACCTTTTACGTATTCAATCAAACCATCCAAATCGCTGTTATAGCTTGCTACGTTACCGCTGTTACCGCTTTGCTGTTGCAAGCTGATGAAATCCCAATCCGTAAAACGAATACCAGTCATCATCGTTTGACCCGTCAAGGTGTTCCAAGTATCATTCTGATAATACGTAAATTCGTATGCGTTAACCTTATCGCCTATGCCTTGGCTGTTGTTGTAATGCGTATTAAGCGTACAACCACCGATTACGAGGTTACCGATTACAACGTTGGTAAAGCCAACCGACTTCGCAATTTGAGGCAACCAGTTTACGGTATCCTGCGAGAAACTGTTACCAATCATCAAAAGTTTCAAGGTTCTGGTTTCTTTTTCAACCGTTACGGTATAGGCTGCTTTTGCTTCGCCGATGCTTACCACGATTTCATACGTGCCAACCTTTGCCGTGTTGTACTTGGAAGTATCTACAGTGTAATAATCTACGCCATTTTCCGTTGTGCCATCTGTATATTCAACGTTTACAACGCCGTCAAATACAAACTTATCGCCAACCTTAAACGTCGTTCTTTGACCAGACAACGTAAGTGCCTTCACTGCTTTCACTGTATTGATAATCTGTACGGATACGGTTGCAGTTGCCGTTTGCCCGTTGTGGGTAGCCTTGATGGTTACTGTCGTTGTGCCAAGCGCAGTGCCCTTAAGCACACCGTCTTCAACGCTTGCGATTTCCGCGTCAGCCACTTCGTATTCCAAAGCTGCATCTGTAACAAGCTCGTCACCAAACTTAACAATCGCATTCAAATCCAACGTTGCGTTTGCGTATAACGATACTTTGTTATTGTAATAAGGCGTAGCCACCGAAAGCTCGGGCATCGCGCTCTTTTCCTTTACTTTGACAAGACACATTGCCATTTCGCCGCCAAATTCCGCATAGACAACCGTTTCACCGGGAGCAAGGGCGGTAATAACGCCCTTATTGCTCACCGATGCAATTTCCTTGTCGCGAACCGAATAGAATACGTATACGTTTTTCTTCGAGGTCACAACCTCCGTTTGCTTGCTTTCACCGATTTCTAAAGTTAATTCAGTTTGCACGAATTCGATAGAATTGGCACTTTCTTGAATAGAGGAATTATTCCCCAAAGAATCGCTTCCCGATTGTTTTCCGCCTTCGCCAAGGGAACACCCGCAAAATGCAAGCATCATCGTAGCAAGAGCGCAAGATAATATTTTTTTCATAAGTGCCTCCTATTACTTCATGAGATCGTCGCCCAAAGGCTGACCTTCCATTACGTGCGTCAATCTAAAGTAGTTTACGTAATACTTAAACGTAGCTTTAAATTCCGCCATTTCTTCCGCAGAGTAGTAGGACGAAAGGAGCGTAATCTTCAAGTACAAAGGCATTAAACGTTCCTTCATAATTCTCGATTCCAACTTCTCATGCAATGCGGGATCGCTCGTTCTATATTTTTCAATGCTTTCCAAAGCTGCGTCAAATTGCTCGTCCATGCGCGTAACAACCGCCTGCGACCAGATTTCAACGCTTTGTACGTCACCGTAAATACCACCCGCACCAGGGTTTACCATCGTATGATAATAGATATATCTATCACGCATAATTTCGTAGAATTCGTACATATATTCTGCAGCGTCTTTATAGTACGCGTTCATGAATTTTTGTACAAGGTCGGTATAGGACAAGCTTAAATCCCACATCAACCAAGATTCTACGTACGAACGCATTTCACGGAAGCCCGTTACGTAAGCAGCAGCCGACTGCGAAGTAATCGAAATAACGCCCTGTTCTTTACATTCTTCATACATACCTTGCACGGTGTTGAAGTTATGGAAGTTAACAAAGTATGCGTGGAAGTTAATGTCGTACAAATACATCAAGATTTGTCCGCTTGCAATTGCGCTCCAGTCCTTCATATCCTTGTATACGTCTGCGTTGATACCGCTTTCAATTTGATAAGCGTAGTTCGTTTCAATCGGCGTATAGAAAATAAGCAAATCTTCATGGGGATCTACTCTGTCGCTGTAAGGTACAATTTCACCGCTTTCCGTCGTCTTTACGGGAGCATATCTTGTTCCGTAATACGCATAGATAACGTAGAATACTTCTCTACCAGGTTGATTTTCTTCAAGCCAAGCGTTTGCAATTTCAATAACGTTGTTCATCAAAGCAACCTGAAGACCGCCTTGATTCAAAGCATAATCTTCCATCGCCTGCTTACATCTATCACATTCGCAGTGACCGATAACGTCTTCTTGACCAAACATGAAGTAGGTTGCATCAGGGAACTGCAAGAAATAATCGATAAATCTCTGTGCGATTACTCTTTCAAGTACTTCACCGCCCGTATAGCAAAGCTGAGAAGTATTCGTATCAAACCAGTCAGGGTGATGCTGTTGATAGGTCTTACCTTCACAACCAGGTTCACCGCAAGTACAAGGCTTGTTACGTACTACGTACTTCGACGCCTGACCATGACCCCAGTTAACGAACCCATAGGATTCCTGAGGGTAAATCATACGATATCTCATATTACTAAGGCTGTCGTCACGCATTTCAGCGTGTACCAAGCTACGAATTTGGAAGGAAGGATTTACAACGTATCCCGTATAATCATACAAGGGAATATCCTTCTTCTTTTCAACGTAAATTTCATCCGCTGCATAGAATTCGTAGTTGATTGCATCCTTTAAGAAATCGTAAACACCGTGCAATACACCGCTGCTCGTCGTATAATCGGGGCAGGAAATAAACACGTTGTTGCCTACCGTTTCGATATAGTACCCAGAGTCGATAATCTCACTGGAGGATAACGTCTTGCCAACTTGGCTATCCCAAAGGTCAGTATGACCCAAGGAAATAACGCGGGTTTTTGCCTTTGTATTGCTTTCTTTTGCAACAGCAATACTGCTTCCCGTCGAATTTGCCAAGTTTTGCGCCAACTCACTTGCGGCCAATTCTTCGTAGAAGTTTGCATCGTCACGAAGCACTACGGTATAGCCGCTAACACCGCCGCGGTAGAGGTATTCGCCTTCTACCACTTGCAGTTCTTGCGAACTGCTGTTTTCTTCCACCGACGAATCGCCAGCAGTGCCGTTATTACAAGCAGCCAAAGTGCTTAAAAACAAGGCGGAGCACAATGCCGAAGCAATTACTCTAATAATATTTTTCTTCATTTTTATCTCTCCTCCTTATTTCACCCAGAACTCGTATTCTTTTACAGTGTAATTGTAATATTCGTCGAATGCAACTACTCTCAAGACGTAGAGCCCTTTCTTTTCCGTGATAAACGCATTGTCGTTTGCCTTGAAGTGAGAATCATAAATACCATGATCTTTGCTCAACAAGGACGTTACTTCACCGTTCTTCACGTAATGCAACAAGCGCATTTCGCTGTCAGGAAGTCTAACCATTACCTGAATGTAGCAATTGTCACCGTTATCCGTTGCCGAATAGGTCGGGATCGTAACCGCTTCACCCACTTGGTAGGTATCCTTTAACGAGTCTGCAACCGTAAGTATAGGCGCAGTTTCATCGCTAACGAGAATCATATAAGGAAGCGACATGGTATTGCCATGCGTATCCTTTGCAAGATACGTTACTTCGTAAGAACCTGCTTTATTAAACGTGTAGTCCACAGGTTGATTTGCAGGACCGCTAGCGAGTACCTGACCGTTCATCTGAAGCGAAACGGTAAATTCGCTAATTTGACCAAGTACGTCAAATGCCTTCGCCGTAGGAATGTTTGCCTTCGCACCAAGCTTTTGACGAAGAAGGAATACGTCGTCTAATACAATGATAGGTTTAATTTCATCCAGCGCTTTGTCAATACTGCTCTTGTTGTAACCCATAGCCTGGTTGCAAATCTTACTAATCGAGATCGAAGCATCACTGCTAACACTTCTGAAACCAATCGTGAAGTAAACCCAATCAGAGAAACCTTGGAATTCGTCCCCATCATCGTAAGTTTCGATAATAGCGATTGCTTCACCGCTGGTATCGATGATCTTATAATCCTTTGCCGAATAGGTAAAGGACAAAATCCCCTTACTTTCCGCATATGCCGACATATACGAATCGTTTGGTAATTGCATCGTCCACTTATTCGTTGCTTGCGTGTAGAAGAAGTTAAAGGTTACGGACAAGCTTGTATCCTTAGCGTCCGTCATGGTAATGTACATTTCCGAGAAGTTTGCCTTTTCTACTTCGTACATCAAAGCAAGGGAGAATTCTTTCGTGCTAAGTGCATTCAAGAACGTACCGCTTGCGTTATCGTTAAATGCAAGCTCCAACTCACTCTTTTGATCGATAAACTGCAAGCCATCCTCGGTGTAAAAATACTTACTCTTGTATTTACCTTCTTCCGCATCCACTACGTTAAACGTCTGTTCCCAGGTTGCCGTACCGGTTGAGCCTTCCGCAACGTAACGAATGGTTACTTCGTTGCCTTCTACTTTAAACGAATCGCTTACCAATTCGCCGTTTACGTAGGTCTTGCAATCCAAAGTCTTCAATACCCCATCCACTGTTTCGACAACCAAAACTTCAGGGAAGTCATAATTAAAGCCCTTGAGCAATACAGAAGTAAATTCAGGTTCCGATACAAACTTAGGCGCTGCAATTTCTTGCGAACGAATGGTTACGACACCATACCCTACGTTTCCGTAGTAGTCGGTTGCCTGATAAACCACCTTGTAATCGCCAAGCTCGTTAAGCACCAACTTATCCTTGATATTAAGAAGCTTTTTGCTAGGGCTATATACAGCACGTTCCGTAATCAACGTACCGCTGCCGCCGTAAATGGTAATGTCCTCTACGTAAGGCACGTATGCAACTTCGTAAACGTCCATTTCCACCAAATCATCTTCGATACCAATATAGATGTTGGGTGCCTTTTTCTGCGCAGTAATTTCAATGCGCTCTTCTACACTATTACCAGAATAGTCTTCTGCATAATAGATAATTTCATAGGTACCTTCATAATCAACGTAGAAGGATTCGCCATCGTTTGCAACGGTGATTTTTTTACCGTTCTCGTTGATATGGTTTACCCAAACGTTGGTTTTAAGCGTCTTATCCAATGCATCCTTTACGGTGAAAGGAATGATGGGGAAACGAGTACCAACCTCTGCCGTAGGCAATCTATCCGTCATATCGTAGTCAAACGAAATGCTGGGTGCCTGATTGTCGATGATATCGTTGGCAAAATTGTAACCGCCGAACGCCTTAATCAACAAAACGCCTTCTGCTTTAGAGAAACCGCCTGCGCTAACCGTTACGGATACTTCATCACCTTTAAAGCCTTCCCAAGGATCGCTCTTATATTTATCGGGAGCGTCAAGGTCGTTAATCAAGTAGTTTCTGAAGTCCCCATTCGTACGAGGGCCGATAAACAATTCTTTAGAATTATGGTCAAGCGCAAGGGTCAACGCCGTTTCCGAAACAGTTTTGTTGTTGAAATCTTCGCCGATACGGCTCCAACCACGGAAGCTGTGGAATACCTGCGTACCGTAAAAACCGCTCGTATGGAAATACGATCTTTCATAACCGCCGTACAATCTATTGGCTGCACCAGCTTTTACGTACGACGTCATACCAGCACCGTCCACAACGTTTGAGGTTTGGATGATATATTCTACGTAATTGCTTTCATCTGCCAAATCCGTCACGCGAACCGTCAAGTTATCAAAGTCCGTTTCACCGTAAACGCTAGGCTCAACGATCATTTCAAGGAAGTTGAAATCTGCGGTCAAATCCGCAACCTTCAAATTCGTAGCGAAGGTGATCGATTGACCCGCTTTGAAATGTACCTTTGCGCCATAGGTATCTTTCGTAAGTTCATAAGGGCAGCTGCCAACAAAGAACTTACCATATTCCACCTTCATATTCTCATCCGCAATGATCATGTCTTGAGGTCTGCGGATTGCCATATAGGTTTTCGTTTCCTCTACGCGGTTACCGTCAACCGTCGCGTAATAGGTTACTTGGTAACGGCCAGCCTGTTCAATGGTAAACTTGTCGCTGCCGTAAATCCCGCCGCTGGGATATACGATCTTCATGCCTTCCGCATATACGTTTGCGGAATTCATTTTATAATCCTTCGCCTCGATTACGTCACCGATATAGACGTTGGGACCGCTTACCGCTGCGCTTGCCACACTTTGCTTCGGGCTAAGCCACCCAAAGCAAAGGAATGCGCAAACCGCGATGCAAAAAATCAGCCCGATACGAAGGAAACTGTTTTTCTTTATCGTTTTCATTTATCCTTTAATTCCTCCCACAGATAAATTCACATTAAGTTTCTTGTTGAATATCGCATAGAATACAACAATAGGGAATGTCATTAAGCAAATACCTGCCAATCTTGGAGGCGTATGTGCGATTTCTACAATTGCCGTATTTTGGAACTGATACATACCATACGCCGCAACAGGGTGCGAAGGCAAATATACCATCGGAATTTGGAAATCGTTCCAAAGCCCGATAAAGTTCAACACAAATACAGCCGAAGTCGTACCAGCCGCCAAGGGCACGATGATTTGAAGCATAACCGCCAAAGGCGTCGCTCCGTCAATCTTTGCTGCTTCCGTATAGTCCATAGGAATCATCTTGAACTGTGCGTAGAAAATCAAGAAATAGGTATTCAAGAAGGTACAACGCATGATCCAAATACCAAGGAAGGTATCGAAAAATCCCAATGCCTGCGATACGGCAATTTCACTGGGCATCGAACCAACGATGGGCAATGCCAAGGTAACCAATACGAACATATAGATAAATTCTGAGAATTTATACTTAAATCTAGCCGACGCATACCCCATCACCAACGAGGTAAAGGTGAATGCGATGGCACTGCCTACCGAGAACAAAATCGAGTTAACAAACTGCTGGAAAATGTTAAATCTCGCAATAGCAGGCTTGCCGTTAAAGATTATATCAACTTCAACGTAGAAATGCTTATATGCTTTAGCGTAGTTTTCAAGAGTAATATCCTTGGGCCACCACAGTATATTTCCCAAACGATCGCTGTTCGCCATTTCCATAAATTCGTATTCGCTAACACTCTTTAACGTCGTTAAAGCTACCCAAAGCAAAGGTAAAATCATCGAAATTACATACGCGCCGAGTACAACGCCAAGAGCGATGGCAAGAGGGCTAAATTGTCTTTTCTTCTTACCCTTCGGGCTTACCGTTTCTTTGTGCGTTATCTTTTCCCATAAGTCAAGGAAGAAATCTTTTATTGTGGATAAAATTTTATTCACCATTATTTTTCCTCCTTTGCTTCCAGCAATCTACGAACGCCAAGCGTCAAGGGGAATGCAATCAAGGTACATACGATACCCAAAGCACTCGCGTAGGTGTACATCGACTTACCGTTCCCCACTTTGTTTACAAGTTCGAACAAGTAATAACCGATGGTGAAGTTTTCAAAGCCTACATCGTCGCCAAAGAAGGAATACAAACTACCTTGGTTGGTAAATAACGTCGCCACACTGGCTACCATGAAGGTTGCAACCGTAGGCAAAATCATCGGGATAACGATGAAGAAAAGCTCTTGCCAAGGTTTTACACCATCCACCTGCCCTGCTTCAATGATTTCTGGTGCAACTTGATCCATTGCGCCCGTATAAATCAAAATCTGTCCGCCAAAGCTTACCCAAATATTGAAGAAATAAATGGTGGGCATCAACGTCTTACTGCCGATCAATAATGGGTCGATTACCTTCCCGTGCAATTCTAAAAGATAGCCGGGGATCGCTTCGTTTGTGAAAAACTTGAAGACGAGAACCAGCAAAATCCCAGGTAAAATCGACGGTAAGAATAAGAAGAATTTGAAAAATTTGTCCAGTATCCACTTTTTATAAATGTAATACGAGAATAAAATTGCCAAAACTCTACCGAACAATGAAGTCAACAGCCAAAGAATGAGGGAGTTTACGAAGGCGTCCCAAAGTAAGGACGACTTCGTAAGTTCCTGCCAAAATCTACTAAAGTTTGCGCCAAAATCCCACGTAAACTTACCAGAAACGCTATCGTACGTCTGAAAGGACATCGCAAAGCTGTTTAAATTTACGTAGATATAAAATACCGCAACCTGTAAAAGAGGTACTGCCACGAGGCAGATGTAGAAGATTAACTCTCCTACATCACGCACTCTTTTACGTTTAATGTTCGTTACTTCCATAACGGAAACACTCCTGTCTTATTTTACTAAACTATTCCATCTGCCTTTCTGGTAGATATACAAACCGTTGAAGAATTCAAGCGCAGTTGCTTTGCTATCTTTAAAGGCATTGAATGCGTTGTTAAGACCTTTGCCGTCGCCCTTATCAGCTACACCGCACCAAGTATCCTTTTGGAAGTTAGCGTCGTTCTTCGTTACGATGTCTGCTGCCGAGAAAGGATATACAACCTTTGCATTCTTTCTCAAGTCAATAATACTCTGACCATAAGGGGTTGCCGTTGCTCTGTCAGCTGCGCTTACTTCATACTTCAACGAACGAGGAATGGAGGTCTTAGCCGTGAATTTGGACATTTCAACGTCGGTATGCAAGAATTTCATGAATTCTTTTGCAAGTTCCATATTTTCAGCATTCTTATTGATGAAGCCGAAGGAGCTGTTTACGGAGAACAACGTTTGTTCGCCAGCTGCAGCTTCGTTTACCTTAGGTACGGGCATAAGCGCAAAACGTCTATCCGATTTCTTTACACCCTTAAGGTTTTCAAGTTCTACGAACGTGGGGTTCGCTTCGTTTTCCCACCAAATACCTTCTGCAAGCATTGCATAACGCTTGGAGGTATATTTACTCTTAATGAATTCACCTTGCGCTACGGTGTAATCCAAACCATTGTATGCACCGCCAAGATACTTCGTGGAGCCGAACAATGCTTCTTGCATTGCAAGCGCATAGTATTTACCTGCTTGTCTTTGCAAGTCGTAGCCGTTTGCTTCGCTAAGAGGAACTTCTTCAAATTCGATATCCGCTTCCATCGTACCTGCTTTGGGAGTAACAGTCTTCGCTACCTTAAGCGTGCCGGTGAAGGTATTGTTCTGGGAGTATGCATCATAACCTTCGTAGTCCGTTGCATAACCATAGAATGCACGGTTTACGTATGCGGTATAGTTACCGGAATACATGAAAGGAACGAAGCCTTTCGCAACGATTTCGTCGCAAAGTTCGATCATTTGATCGTAGGTTGCGGGAAGACCGTCGTCATACGTACCAGCTTTACCATCGGGACCCTTGGAGAGTGCAGACTTATCTTTCGTAAAGTCGCCATCCTGGTCAAAGTAGAAACCTTCCGTTTCAAACAATTCTACGTCATAGATAAGACCGTAGAAACCATCATAGAAGGGAAGCATGTAATACTTACCGTCTTTCTTGGTCATGAATTCCTTCGTGGTGGGATCCAACTTGTCCTCAATCGTACCGCTTTCGCCGTATGCGCTCATCGAACCCTTTACAACGTCGCTAATATCAGCAACCAAACCGTTGTTTACAAAGGTATAGTAGTCAACTGCTTCCGTGAAATATACGTCCTTGGTCAAAGAACCAACTTCTGCAAGCTTGTTACCGCCGTACTTATTCTTGTCGCCGTCCAAACTAATCTTAACGCCCGTTTTACCTGCCTGGAAGTGGGTAGCGGTTGCGTATTTTGCTTCAAAACGAGCGATTGCATCTTCCAACCATGCACGGCCTACACCGCCGTCGAAGGTTGCAACGCTGAGGTTTGCTTTCGTTTCATCATACTGGCTGTCTTCGATGATCGTACCGCCGCCGAGACCGCCGCCACCGCCGCCGATACCGCAAGCACCAAATGCGCCCATAGCCGTCGTAGCCATCATTACCGTTGCCATCAAGGCGAAAAGCTTTTTGTTTTTCATGTTAAAAATCCATCCTTTTTTTATTATTTTTCTTAATTAAAATCAACGAGAACATAATTGCCAAGCTGATTGCTACCATAGTACCGCTTACCGAGCTGGAGCAACCTTCTTTTTGAGGTTCTTCATCTACGGTGGGTTGTTCGGGTTGAGGCTGAACCTGAGGTTTTTCAGGTTTTTTGTTTGCCTCTTCCTCTGCCGTCCATTCAGCGTCCGTCTTCAATGCCGCAATTTTTGCAAGGTAAGCAAGCTCGATTGCTTCTACCGCCGCAACACTCTTTGTGCTTACGTCAAGCCCATTGAGGAGTGTTTCCACTTCCGCAATGTATGCTGCACCTTGCGCAGCTTCCGCTTCTCTATACAAGGATGCGTCAAACGCATCCGCCACACACTGAATCGCCGCCGCAATACGAGCCTCGGATGCAGGCTTTTCTTCTTCCGTCAAAATGCCCTCCGCCTTGTATTGAATACCTGCAACGATCTTTTCAAGTGCTTCTTGATCCATTGCCTCGTCGATAAGGGCGCCGCTTTCCGCTTTCATTTGCATCAATGCAGCCCATTCTGCTTCGCCGTATGCGCTTTCCGTCAAGCCGTTAAAGAAGGCTTCTACCTGCTGTTTTGCTTGCGCTTTTTGATTGTTAAGCTGTGCGTAGTATTCTACCGTTTTAATTTGAGCTAATGCCGCATGAAAGGTATTCATTACCACTTCCACGTCATAAAGCGAGGTACACGAACCTAACGAAGTTTCCGTTTCTTGTACAAGTGCCAAAACCTGCTGTTGTTCAGCGGGAAGGTACTTGGAAAGGTCAACCGAGTTCATCTCTTCGCTTGCGCTCATACGAGCATCTGCCAATCTATAATCAACTTTCACAAATTCCGTACCGTTGTAAAGGAATGCTACGTTTTCCGTTGTCTTGTACGCAACGGGTGTGCCTTGGCAACCATTCACAATATATTCCAAGCAAGGGAAGGTCGTACCTGCAGGGAAGGAGATGATGAATCCATATTCTAATCTTTCCAACGAAGAACGATGCCCTACGGCATTTTCACCTCTAGAAAGACCGATTTGCGAATCGCCCCAGCCGCCATTCCAATATGCAAAGAGCTGATTAAATTCTACACCCTTTGTATTATACTTGCTAAAGTTTTTCCAGTAGGAAAGCGAGGTAATATAGTCGTATCTAGGGGTTCCTACAGGGAAATCACCAACAGGTTCGGTGAAATCCGCATAGTCGCACTTCGTCAAACGGAATGCGAAAATGATCTTATTCGATACAAGGAAACGAATATCTTCTACCTGTGTATCGATATAGGTCATATTGGTCTCCGCCGCGCTCGCCTTCGGGGCAACGGAAACGTTTACCCCTGCAAATAAGGTAACCACTGCCAAAATCAAAGTTGTTACCAGTGCGAGGATTTTAGAGTTTACTTTTTGTAATTTTTTCATAACTTTTTCCTATCATTGATTGTTATTACCAACCGCTTGGCAGCGGAACGCGCATAGGTGCGCGCCCCGCTATCCTAACGATTATCGCCATTTATCAGTCTTCTTTCTTCTTACCAAGAACAACTGCTGCGGCTGCTGCCATAAGCGTTACGCCGCTAGCCAAACCAACAACCGAATTACAGCCAAATGCGCCTTTGATCTTGTCAAGCGTACCAGGTTCCGTGCTGCTATCAGAGTCTTCATCCCCTGCAGGAGCATCTTCAACGGGCAATTTTTCAACTGCTTCAATGTTTGCTTTCATTTCAGCAACGATCGTTTCAAACAAACCGATTTCTTCGATACCGCTTACTTCTTCAATTGCCGTCATAGCTGCATCGATGTAATCGCTAATCGTAGCCATCGCTTCGTCGCTATACAAGTTATAATCAAGTGCCGCTGCATACGCCTGAACTTCTTCCAAGGCTGCGTCTTTCGCATCTGCAAATGCTTTTGCGTTCGCTTCTTCAGACTTCAAGATCTTATCCATGTCTGCTTTTGCGGTTGCCATGATGTTTGCAATGGCTTCACTGTCACCCATTGCCGCATCAAGCTGTGCATATGCTTTTGCAAGGATGCCTTGGATAACTTCCCATTCAGCTGCGTTGTAGTCGCTTTCGGTCTTATAGCCTTCAAGCTCTGCCTTCGCTGCCAAGATTGCCATTTCTTCTTCTTCAACCTGAATAGAAGTCTTCACTGCATCCATCTTCACCTGTGCATCTGCAACGATGGTTGCAATTGCATCGGTATTGCCGATATTTGCATCGATGTCTGCATAAGCCTGAGCAATGATTGCCTGCATTTGTGCCCATTCAGCTTCGAAGTAATTTTCTTCAGCCTTGTAACCAGCAAGGGTATCCTTCGCTGCCGTTACCACTTCTTCTGCTGCCGTCCACTGTGCATCCGTCCACAATGCGTCCATAGCCGCCTTTGCACCCGTAACGATCAAGTTGAAGTCTGCCCAGTTCGTGCAAGCGTCAATCGATGCTTTTGCCTGTGCAATCGTCGATGCGATGGTTGCCTGTTCAGCTTCTCTGTAAAGGCTTGCATCCTTGTAGCTTTCAAGCTCTGCCTTCGCGTCTTCTTTCCATTGAGGGAAGTTCGCATCAACTTCTGCCTTCGTTGCTACTTCGTCGATCGCTGCTTTTGCATTGTCGAACAACGCTTCTACTTTTGCCTTAGAAATTTCTTCCGCAATTGCTACCTTCGCGTCTGCTACGATGCTCTGCAACAATGCCCATTCACTTTCGTAGTAGTCAGCTTCTACGAAGGTTGCAATATATTCATCCAAAGCCGCTGCTTTTTCAGCCTTAATGGTATCAAGAACGTTTCTCCAAGAACCGTTTTCATAGATGAACGAACTTTCTTCGAAGATGTATTCGTAACCATAACGATCGGAACGGAACAAACCTTCGATTACTACGATAGAGCCGTTTTCAACGCCGTCCGTAGCATTCGTCAAACGAACGAACATGGTGTTGCCGCCAACCGACTTCCAGTTGTTGGTCAAATCAACCTGTACGCCGTTTACCGTAATACCTTTACCGGAAATGAGACGGAACGTACCCTGTTCCCAATCGGCTACGGGCAACAGAACGCTGATGTCCGAAGGGATAAGGTACAAATCGCGAGCGGTGGTATCTCTCGTAACCATCGTCAAAGGACCAACGTTTACTTGTTCGCACTTCACGCTCCAAGAATCATTCCATACGAAGGTACTTTCTTCGATTACGTACTTAACCGCAAATTCTTTGTTGTAGAACGTACCGCCAATCTTCACGATATCGCCGTTTTCAACAGCGCCAAACTTGAAGTAGAGATAACCAGCGCCATCCTTGAGATTTTTAATGGTAAATTCTCTTGCTTCGCCGTTTACGGTGAAACCAATACCGCTTTCAAGGGTCAGGTAGAAGTCGTTAAGTTCAATCTTCCCAGCAGCCTTGAAGTGTAAGGTATCTGCCTTACCCAAATCCGTCGTGTTGCTGTTACCAAACAACATCAACTTACCAAGCTCAACCGTCTTGTAGTTGATAACGCCTTCCCAAGCTTCTTCCGTATCACTCCAGGTGAACTTGCTTTCTTTTACGAAATACAATACACCATCCATATCGGATACGAACTTACCGCCGATCACAAGCACATCACCGTCCTGTACCATTGTAGGAAGCTCGATGCAAATCGAATTGTCGATCGAATACATAACCGCGCCGTCAACTGCTTCGCCGTTCAAGGTGAGACCCATACCATAGATGCAGGTCAATTCGCCTTCCATATCAACCAATTCAACCGATTCATCTTTCGATTCAAGGTAAAGAATTTGTTCATTAGAAGCGTCGGTAATCACCTTCAATTCGCCAAGACCGATTTCGTTGTAGTTGCTTTCATAAACAACCCACACGCCGTTTTCGTAGATGAACGAGCTTTCTTCAACGATATACTGCGTCATCGCTTCTACATTGTAGAATTTACCGCCGATGGTCAACACTGCGCCTTCATCTGCCGCAGGAGTCAACGAAACCATAAACTTGTTACCCGAAATGGTAACCGTCGTCGTTTCAATCAATTCACCGTTCAATGCAATACCTGCGCCGCTGCCGCCGAGGAACTTATACGCACCGTCAGCTGCAAAGTTGCCGCCTTCTGCCTGTTGCAAATCTACGTACGAGGTCGAATTTTGCGTACCAGCAAGCGTCAATCCGCCAACTTCATAATCGGTATAATCCAATACGGGAGCCCAAGTTTTGCCATCCCACATAAACGTGCTTTCTTCAACCGTGTACGCCCAAACAAGGCTTTCGTTGTAGAACGTACCGCCAACCTTCAAGATGTCACCTACTTCAGGTGCGAAGGGAAGTGCGATAAACATGCTGTTAGGGAATTTAACAACACCGCAGGTTACGTCGTTTACCGTAACGCCTACGCCGTCTTTCCACTTAAATTCTGCCGTCCAACCGTTGTTTTTATCGGGAGGTGTTGTGAAAGCTTCGCTCGTCTTAAGATAGATGTGGTTCGAACCAACCGTCCAATCGTGGAACTTCACTGCGCCGAGATCTTGCGTTTCATAATCAACGTAGTTTTCCCAAACCGTACCATTCCAAGTAAACTTGCTTTCCTTGATGATATACTTCGCATTTGCCGTCGTGTGAGCAAACGTACCGCTTACTGTAATCACGTCGCCAACCTGTACGTTTGCGCTTGCAAGGTTCGCAAACAAATTACCATCCGCGCTGATCAATTGATCAGGTGTAAATGCCTCGCCGTTCAACTTCCAACCGTCACCGCTTTCCAAGACAAATGCATCATTCCACGTCGTAAACGGCAACTTTGCAAGGGTGAGGCTCTTCATATACAACTGCGTTGCCTTAGGAACGTTCGACGTTGCGCCGCTGCTATGCGCTTGAACAGTCAACGTACCAAGATCGTACGTACCTTCAACGGGAGTTTCAGGCTGTTCAGGTTCTTCAGGGTCAGGGGTAACCGTGCCTTCTACGCTTACCCACTTACCATTCGTCAATTTCATCTGGCAATTATTGAAGACAAGCTTAATCTTCTTTGCTTCGTTGTAGAAGGTACCGTTAATCGTGAAGACGTCGCCTTCCGCTGCAGCTATGCCAAGAGGAACGTACAAATCGCCAGGCATCTTAATGGTTGCCGTGATTGCCGTATCGCCAAGTTTCACACTTGCACCAGGTGCATATGTATAAACGCTATCCCACTCGCCTTGATCCTTGGGAAGTTCATCGCCAGCTAACGAATACAACTGCAATACATCGGTAGCGCCATCTGCGCCAGCAACATAACCAGCAATCTTCGTTACGGTATAGCTTGCATAATCGGTAAAGTCAGGACCTTGAGGTTCTTCAGGGGTTTCACTAGCCTGCAATACCCAAGTCGTACCATCCCACTTAAACGAGGTTTCGGTTACAACGTATTCAATCGCGCACGCGCTGTTGAAGAACGTACCGCCGACCGTGAGAATATCACCTTCGTTAGGTGCGGTATAGATATTGATGAACAAGGAGTTAGGGAATTTCATACCGCCTTCTTTTACAGGGGTACCGTTCAACGTAACGCCTACGCCAGACTTACAAGTAAATACTGCATTCCAACCGTTGTTGCCGTCGTCGGGAATCGGGAAGGCTTTACCGTCCGCTCTTCCAAGGTAAATATAATTATTGCCTGCCGTCCAGCTCATGAATATCAACGAGCCAACTTCGTGCGTCGTATATTCAACGTAAACGTATTTTTCCCAAGCTGCACCGTTCCACGTAAATTTACTTTCGGAAATTACATATTTTGCCGCGCCAGCTTCATACGTAAACGTACCGCTTACCGTAAGCACGTCGCCAACCTGTACGCCTGCCGCAGAAATATCCACAAACAACCCTGCGTTCGAGCTTACCAAGTTACCAACCGTTACGGATTTATCGTTCAATTTCCAACCATCACCGCTTTCCAATGCAAATTTAGCAACCCAAGTAGAGTCTTCGATAGGTAATTTAGTGCCATCCGCTTTCTTCATATAGAGCTGAGTCGCTCTCGGATTGTTAAGGCTTACACTGTTTGCATGAGGAATCATTTCACCGAGTTCATATACCGTGTATTGAACTTCGGGTTCTTCAGGTTCGGGATCGGGGGTAGGTTCTTCAGAATCTACGTATTCTTCCGTCTGCCAAGCCGTACCATTCCACCAGAAATCGCTGTCTTCAATCGTATATTTAATCTTATGTTCTTCGCTTACGAATACACCACCGAAGGTTACCTTATCGCCAACGGTTGCGCCAACTTCTTCGCCGCCAACGGTAATCTTAAGGTAGAATTGAGCACCATTAGCGCTCACGCGGCAACGATTGTATGCACATGCTTCACCATTAAGCAATACGTGCGTACCGCTTACGTAAGTAACCTCATATTCATCCACACCTTCAACTGCAACAAAGTTGCTGTTGCCGTCCGTCTTCATATAGATGCGTTGAGTATGAGCGCTCTCAGCGTTGGAGCTGCTGCTCTTCAACAACAATCTGCCAATGTTTACTTCCGTATATTCGGTTTCAGGAACATCGGGATCGGGGGTAGGTTCTTCTTCCGCTTTTGCAGCCCATGCCGTACCATCAAATACAAACGTCGTTTCTTCAATTACGTACTTAACCTTAAGATTTCCGTTGAAGAATGCGCCGCCGATAACCAGCACGTCACCTTCTTTCGCCGTATTGCCTTCCAAAGCAAGGTACATATTGTTAGGAATCTTACAATCGTTTACCTTAAGTGCCGTACCGTTGAGGGTTACACCTGCGCCAGTACCGGAAATAAAGTACAACTTTTCAGCCCAAGTGCCGTCCGTTACTTCAAACGCTTCGCCGTTTGCTTTCTTAAGGTTTACCGCCGTTGCGGAGCTGCCACCATCGATTGCAACCTTACCGATTTCATATACCGTAGGTTCATCATATTTCGTCCAAACGGTGCCCGTCCAAATGAATTTGCTTTCTGCAACAACGTATTTCGCTGCTACCGTTTCATTGGAGAAGGTACCGCTTACCGTAAGAACGTCACCAACCTGTACACCTGCTTGCCCAAGGTCTACATAAAAACCAGCGTTGGTATTTAACAAAGCACCGGTTGTCACGGAGACACCATTTACCTTCCAGCCATCACCACTTTCTAATACAAAGGAAGTGTTCCAACCATTGTTGCCATCACTAGGAATTGCGGGAGCAGTCCCTTCCGCAAGCTTCATGTAAAGCTGCGTTGCCTTCGGCGTATTCGCCGTTGCGCCCGTACTGTTATTATGTACCGCTAACGCACCAATCTCACTTACCGTGTATTGAACTTCGGGTTCTTCAGGTTCGGGATCGGGTTCGGGTTCAGGTTCGGGTTCGGGTTCAGGAAGAACTTCGCCTACCTCTTCCCAAGCAGAGCCGTTCCACTTAATTTGACAATTATCAAATACGAACTTACGAGCCATTTCTTTGCTGGTATACGTACCGTCAATCGTCAAAACGTCGCCTTCAGCCGCCGTTGCGCCCAAACCGATATAGAACTTACCAGGTTGCTTAATATCCTGCGTGGCAAGGGTCGCTTCACCCAACGTCAAGCCTGTACCGCTACCTTCTTCAAGGGTATATACTCTATTCCAGTTGCCCGCAGGGATTTCTTTATCGCCGGTAAGAACTAACTGTACAGCATTTGCATTAGAATCAGTGGGAGCTGCAATTTTGCTGATTGTATAGATATCGTATGCTTCGTTTTCCCAAGCGGAACCATTCCACACAAACGTCGTTTTCGAAACAACGTACTTAACTTTAAGAGTTTTATTGTAGAAGGTACCTTCAATTACGAGAACGTCGCCTTCAACAGCCGTCGTACCCAAGCCAACGTACATATTGCTGGGGATCTTGATGTCGCCCATGCTGATTTGGGTGCCGTTAATCGTAATACCCACGCCGCTACCTGCAAGGAACGTCAACTTTTCAGCCCAAGAACCGTCCGTTACAGCATATTTTTCACCGTCTGCTCTATTGAGATACAGTGCTTTTGCAGTAGTATTCGCGCCGATAGATACTCTACCGATTTCATAAACTGCGTAATCAATATAATTATCAACCCACTTACCATCTTGGAAATACAACTTACAGTTGTTAAACACCAACTTAACGCCAGTATTAGCATTAGAAAGCGCACCGTCAATGGTCAATACGTCGCCTTCTTCAGGCATTCTGCCAAGGGGAACGTAAAGGTCACCAGGCATTTTAATACCGGTAAGCGCCGTATCATTCAACAATACGCCAGCACCGCTACCCGTTTCAAGAGAGTACACGTCGATCCAGTTCCCTTTGTCCTTGGGGAGACCATCGCCTGCAAGGCTATAAATGTTGATTGCCGTAGCCGCGTGCGTACCCGCAACGCCGATCTTCGTTACAGTGTACGTAGTATATTCACCCGTTTCTTCCGCTTGCACGACTACGTTGTTGCCTACTGCCGTCGTACCTGTAATCACCGCGCCTGCGGCACAAGACGTACATGCGATAGCAAGTAACAAGCCAGCCAGTTTCATTTTGTCTTTTTTCATCTTTTTTCTCCTTATAAATTTCTATTTATAATTTATAAATTTTCCCTTTATCAACCCTCCCCTTGAAGACGCGTGATTTACACACGCCTTCAGGGAAGATATTTGTTTAATTGTTAATACCAGATGCTTTCATCCTTCGGAGCGAAGGGGTCATCCTTGGCATCCTCATATCCATCAAAGGACGTCCTAATCACGTCTTCTTGGGAAATCATGAGGATCTCTATTTCTAAATCGGTATATACTCTATTCATTTGCCCCCCCATTTTAAGCTGCTTTCGAAGGTAAAATGATTACGCCTTCACCAGTCGCCAAGTTTACCGTAAGGGTTTTGCCTGTTACAGCTACCGTTTCCGCTACACCGCCACGATAGATAACCACTTCCGTCACGTTGGTGTCAAACGTCAAGGTAATCGTTTGCGCCCTATCGCTCTCGTGAGAGTTGTAGTTACACAAAACGTAACCTTCGTTGCCGTTCTCATCTTCCATAACACCCATAAGATAGTTCCAATCCGTCTTATTCGTTTTTACGGAAGCGAGATGTTTCGTGTCGCTTGCAGAAAGTTCGTATTCGCCAAGCTGACCCATTACCATTTCAAACGCCTTATAGTCGTTATCCTTGGTGATTTCCCAGCTACCGATTGAGTAAGCATTGTCGGTCCCTGCGCCGAGGATAATACCTTTCCAGCTAAATGCGTTATATACTTTACCGATTGCCGTCAATTCCGCATTGATATTCTTAAACGCATTATATTTTTCCTCATTCGTAGCAGTACCATTTACGTCTACCGCTGTATCACTTTCACCATGACCGTTGGGCGAGTAAACGTACCAGGACATAGAATCTACACCAAACGCCATCGCCGCATACGCCTGCATACGAAGCTCCGCTTCGCTGGGCATTCTTTCCTTGTCAGCATTTCCGCTCTCTACAAAGCCGTAGGATTGCAAGATTACGTGTGCGTGCGCATCGTTTTCCAAAGCAACTGTCTTCAACGTACCGATGTCGTAAAGGAAGCTTTTATACACCGTCCCATTCGCCAAAATAGGATAGGTGTCAATCGACAGCCATTTCGTACCGCTCACCTTAGAAAGTACTACGTCGCAATATTTTTGCAAATATGCCTTATACGCAGCCTTATCAGGCGTGTTGCCGCCAAAAATACTTGCATACGAGGGAAGGAGGTTGCCCATAAAGATTACGTCCGTACCTGCATATGCTGCCTCGAACGCCGCTACTTGCGTAGCAATCGTATCAATCGATGCAACACTAGGTTCGTCCCAAGCAAGGAAGCCCATAAAACCTTCGCAATCGGAGAAATCGGGATAACCCGTCTCTTTAAAGTTGTTGTTAAAGCTATTGCCGCCGTTATTTTGGAAGGCAAACGTTCCGATACCTTGCGACCAGAAGAAGTCGATGATTTGACGGGTACTTTCAATCTTCGCAGCCGTGTTCATCGACAAAATGTTTGCCCCCGTCAAGCCGATAACCTTAATGCCTGCTTCTTTCATGGTATTTGCAACAGCAATATTTGCATCGTTCATGTAGTTGTTGGTAGGGTCAAGTTTAGGGAAGTTCCATGCGATGATAGGCATTGCGTTTGCTTCATACGCATTATAATTCATCAACTTGATTGCTTCCGTACCGATGTAAGCATCTACAACTGCCTTTTGAACATCCGTCAAGCTGTTATAACGAAGAATCGTTTCATCAGCAGGTTCGCTTGTATCCGCCTTGAATGCTTTTGCGATGATACGGATAGAACGTACGTTAGCGTCGTTGTCGAACGGTGTATAAATCGTCCATACTTCGCCGCCGGCAAAGGTAATTTCCATATATGCGCGGCCGGCAAACAATCTACCGTAGTTTTCTTCGTATATCTTTTGCATTGCGCCACGGAAAACAACGTATCCATCTACCGCTTCCATCGGCGTGCTTTCAATCTTCAAAATTTCGTCCGCTGCAGGATCAAAATCTTCCAAATTCGGCTTTTGGTTGTATGCAAGATAATCGTAAGGGATAATCAACGTACCGTAATCAATGCTTTCAATGCCGTATTGACCAAGCAATGCATCAACATCCGCTTTGTTGAATTGGCTAGTGAAACGGATACCCGACTTTTCAGCCGTCTTGCCGATACGCATTGCTGCGCCGTCTTGCGTCGTGAAGTCAATTTCCACCGCCGTAAACGTCATCGCCTCATCTACGATAAATTCCGTACCAGGTGCATACAATACACCGTCATATGCCCAACCGATAAAGGTCTTTAAGCCCTTACCTGCTGCAAGTTCGTAAGCATCGTTCTTCTTAACCTTTTCTACGTGCGTACCAGCCGACGAAAGGTACGTTACCTTAATACCATCAGGATCGGTAAGCGTCGTCTTCGCGATTGCCTGAGCGTAAATACTGATATGGTTGGTAAAGCCAGTCGTTTCATAATCCTTAAAGTAATCGGCCGTAGCAAATTGAGAATCGACCATCATCGTCGATAATACCATCGCCTCGTTTACGCTTACGTACGTCCAAAGTCTGCCGTCCTTCATACTGATTGCACCGATTTCAATCACGTAATCAGTATTACTTGCCAATGCGTAGCTTTGCGTTTGCCAAAGATGCTGAATATATATTCTACCATCTCTAAGGTCAAAGGTGATACCTTGCCATTCAGCGCCGCGGAGACGGAAACGAAGGTTTGCGCCAGCCAACGCCGTATCAGCACAGTTGTATCCGAAACGAACCACAACCGACTTCGTCGTGTTGCCTACGCTCGGAGCAAAGCTATGTGTAACTTGGCTTACCGTGCCTTCCATCGTCAATTCTTCACCCAAGCCGATATCTTGAATGGTGATGATATCGTACGCTTCTAAGCGATTGTTCGTTACATAGTTTACCCAGAACGAACCGTTCCACATAAAAGAGCTTTCCGTAATCACGTATTTCGCCGATACGTCCGCGCTCTTATACGTACCGCCAATCGTAAGCACGTCGCCTACTTTTACGCCTGCATTGTTAAGCTGTAAGAATAAACCGCTGTTCGTGCTTTCCAAATCGATAATGGTAATCCATTCGCCGTTCAAAAGAACACCAATACCGCTTTGATAAGCAAATTCAGTATTCCAGGTAGTATCAGGGAAAGGCAATGCATTGCCGTCTGCTTTCTTCAAATACAACTGCGTTGCTCTTGCACCGCCTGCTACCGTTGCGCTGGGAGAAGCCACCAACATTTCGCCAAGCTCATGCACCTCATATGCGGAAGAGTCTACTTCTACCCATTCCATACTATCCCAGTAAAGGGTCGTTTCAGGAACAACGTATTTCACCATAAGTTCTTCGTTGTAGAAGGTACCGCCGATTACGAGCTTATCGCCTTGCGCGGGCGCGCTCGACAATTCAATAACTACTGCACAAGGGAATTTCACCGTTGCTTCAGCCGCCGCGTCATTGATCATAACGCCTGCGCCGCTTTCAAGGGTAAATATTGCCATATCGCTATCCGCGATCGCTGCGCCGTTTGCGCTTACCAAGTAAACGTACTTGTTTTCACCATCTACTTTTTGGAATTTCAATGCGCCAAGGGTATGTACCGTGTACATTACGGGAGGTTCCGTAGCCCAAGCCGTGCCGTCCCAATAAAGGGTCGTTTCGGAAATCACGAACTTCAACGCCGTTTCTGCATTCGCGAACGTACCGCTAATCGTCAATTTGTCGCCCAAGTTCGGTGCGCTTGTAAATTCAATAAAGCATTGGCTAGGGAACTTCACAGTTGCGCCAACCGCCACGTCGTTCATCTTAACGCCTGCGCCATCAATACAGGTATATGCTTTCCATGCTGGATCGCTAGGGATTTCACCGCTTGTCGGGTTAAGATATACAAATTTGTTTTCGTTTTCTACCTTGTCAAAGGTTAAAGTGCCAAGCTCAATCGTCGTGTAATTGATAACCTTTTCCCAAGTTGTGCCGTTCCACATAAACGTGGTTTCGGGAATTACGTATTGTACTGCGCAACCCGTGTTGTAGAACGTACCCGCAATCGTTACTTTTTCGCCTTCTGCAGGTGCTTTGCCGAGGTTGATGAACATCGAACCAGGGAATTTAACGTTGGTATATTTAATCTTCGTTTCGCCAAACATAACGCCTGCGCCGTCTTTGTTAAAGAAGGACGCCGTCCAACCATTGTTGCCATCAACAGGTTTTTCCCATTCGCCAACAGGGGTAAGGTAAAGATAGTTATTTGCAGCATCCCAGCTATTGAGAGTCAAACCGCTGAACGTATAGGTCGCATATTCTACATAATCTTCCCAAGCCGTGCCGTTCCAAACAAACTTGCTTTCGTCGATAACGTATTTTGCAAGTGCCGTTGCATGTACAAACGTACCGCTTACGGAAAGAACGTCGCCTTTTTGTACGTTTGCAGCCGTAAGATCAACAAACAAGCCTGCATTCGAGCTTACCAAATTACCAACCGTTACAGGATTGCCATTAAGCGTCCAACCTGCGCCGCTTTCTAAATTAAAGATATCGCTCCAAGTTTGGAAAGGCAACGTAGTTGCACTGCTCATATAAATCTGCGTTGCTCTCGGAACGTTCGTCGTTGCGCCTGTGCTGTTGCCATTTACTTTCAAAACACCAAGCTCTGTAATCTCATATTCCACAACGGGAGGCTCATAGCTGTCCACCCAAGCCGTGCCGTCCCAGTACAACTTGCAGTTGTCGAAGACGAACTTACGCGCCAAGGCTTCGTTGTAGAAGGTACCGTCAATCGTCAATACGTCGCCTGCAACAGCCGTCGTACCCAAAGCGATATAGAATCTATTGCCAGGCATTTTAATATCGTTCATACCAATCGCGGTATCGTTCAGCTTCACGCCCTCGCCGCTGCCTGCTTCAAAAGTATATTTGTTATCCCAATCACCGCTGGGAATTTCCTTATCCGCCGTCATCGTTACCTGAACAGCCGTTGCGGAGCAATCCGTATTGCCCGTAATCTTCGTTACCGTATAGGTGTCATAATAGAGTTCCCAAGCCGTACCGTTATAGATAAACTTGCTTTCTGCAATCACGTAATTAGCTGCAACGGTGCCGTTGTTAAAATAGAACGTACCGCCGATAACAAGTTCATCCCCTTCAACCGCCGTTGCGCCTAAACCAACGTAGATATTGTTGGGCAGCTTGATATCATTCATCTTGAATTTCGCAGTACCAACAGGATTTTCGATTTGCGCACCATTCAAGGTAACGCCTACGCCCGTACCTGTAATAAAGCGCATCTTAGCACTCCAAGTGCCATCTTTTACTTCAAACGCTTCGCTGTTTGCTTTTTTAAAGTTTACTGTCGTTGCAGAGCTACCTGCATCAATTGCAACCTTACCAATGTTATAGGTGGTAGGCTCAATGTAATTTTCCCAAACCAAACCCGTCCAAATGAACTTGCTTTCTTCAATCACGTATTTTGCATGTTCCGTTGTATGTACAAACGTACCGCTTACGGAAAGAACGTCGCCCACTTGTACGCCTGCACTCGCAAGGCTTACGTACAAATTACCATCAGCACTGACAAGTTGACCAGTTGTTACATCATTACCGTTCAGCTTAAAGCCGTCGCCGCTTTCTAAATTGAATTTATCACTCCAAGTTGTGAAAGGCAACGTAATACTGCTCTTCATATAGAGTGCCGTTGCGCTTGGTTTATTCGTAGTCGTACTAGCACTGTGACCATGTACCTTCAAAGTGCCAACCTCTGTAACCGTTTCCCAAGCCGTACCGTTATAATGGAACTCAGCTTCGTTTATTTTATATTCTTTCTCAACGCTTGCGTTGTAGTAGGTACCGCCAACGCACAAGATATCGCCCACTTGAGGCGCCGTTGCAAATTCAATAAAGAAGCTACCAGGGAATTTAACCTTAGCATTCGATACCGTTTCCCCGTTTATGGTAACACCGACGCCGTCTTTCCAAGAGAATACTGCATCCCAGCCACTATTCCAGGTAGTAGTATCAAAGCCATCAGTAGATACGGGCGTAAAATAAACAAATTTATTGTCCGTGCCACCTACTTGCTTGAATTTCACATCACCAATATTATACGTGGTATACTCTACTAACTCAACCGTAATGCTGTCGATATACAAATGCGAAGCCGCCGTCTTATCGCGGAGACCCAAATCGATTGCATTTAAATAACCGTCCGCATCCGTCATATCTGAAATAGAACCGCTTGTCAAAGGTACGTCGCACCAAGTTGACAAATCGTAAGTGCCTACGCCATATTGTCTTTGGTTGGCAACTACAGCGCCGATTGTTCTAAATTCATCACCCGCACTGTTGAAATTATCAACCCAAGCTCTGACAACGATGCTCACAACGTCCTCCGCAAGGATTTTTGAATTGCTAAAATCCACCGTAACAAAGTCGTAACCATCGGAGCCACTACTATGATAAATTTCAAGAACTGACCCCGAATAGCCGTCAGGCAACGTCGATTGCGCAGCAGTACCGTCAATAACCGTATATCCGCCCGTTGTTTTGCTTGACGTTGCCAGTGCGAATTGACCATTGTTGGTAAATTCCGCCGTAAGTTCTTCCGTTGTTGCCGCGTTTGCAACGACGTTGTTCGATTTATTCATCGAAACGCCTATGCCGATACACGCCAAGCAACAACACGCTGCCATTAACACTGCTGTTAATTTTGCCTTAATTTTGCTCATTTTTACCTCCTATATCATAAAAACATAATGTTTTTAATTTTTTCTTGTTAATGTTTTTTTACTGTACAAAGTACAGTAAATAGCCCGCGGGCTATACATTTTTTATTTTATTTTTCCAAGCGTTTCAGCTCTTCGCAGAAATATACGTACACGCCTGCCGTCCAACCCATCATTTCGGGGGTGTCGTATTCGGTCGATACACCGATACCGCCGCGCACCGCATCGTATTTTTCCCACAAACGACCCGTCTTTGCGAAATCCTCATCAATCGTACCTACGTACTTTTTCGCAATACGCTTCGCATCGTCTATCATACCAAGCTCTTTCAACGCCTTATATATCAAACAGGTTGCCGCAGGCCACGCACACGGATAATCCCATTGATAATACACATCCTCACCACGATACGGGGTAGGCGTTACGCCGTATTCATGCTCCAGGAGCTTTAACACCTTGCGCATCCCCTCTTTATCCTTGGAAATCCCATAGGTGTAGGGATATACGGACACCGCGCTGATGATTTCGGAAAAACCGCCGTCCACCACGTTGCAATCGAGGTAAATACCCTGCGTTTTATCGTAGAAGTATTTTTCAATCAATTCCTTACGCTCCTGCGCGTTGGTTTTGAACGGTTCGGGGCTTTCCCCGACGATTTCCAACATTTTCGCCGCTTTCGTTTCCATTTCGTAGAGGAAACAGTTTAAATCCAAATGTAAAAATGCACTTGCGTCCAGTTTACTGCGCTTCGTCCTGAAACGCATATTGAAGTCGAGTCCGCTTTCCGCCACCGCCATAATGTCCTCAGCAAGGGCAAGCTGTTCTTCCCTCGTTTCCCGCGATTCCAACACACGGTCGTGCAGTCCTCTGTAATGGCGGAGCTTTTCTTCTTCATCACCGTTCGTCAAGAAGTTATGTAGGCCGAATTTCGTTTTACGATAAGTCTGCCAAAACGCATACTCCTTTACGATGTAGGGCATATATTTGCGGATAATTGCCTCGTCGCCCTTGTGTACGTAGTAATCATATACTGCACTGCAAAACAGCGGGGGTTGCGAACGGTCCGTCGTCACGTTCGCGTTGGGCATATATCCAAGCGTGTCGATAAAGTATGCCATATTGTCCAGGTTGTTTTCCACCTGCTCGTCAAAGCCGTCTTCCATCAACCCAAGATTGATGAAGTATACGTCCCAATAATAGAGATCGGTATAAATACCGCCTATTGAGGGAGAAATGTACGGTTTCGGCACGTGAAAGCCGCCTCGCATTTCACTAGGATCATGGAAAGTCTTTTCCCAGCTCCCTAAAATATATTCTCTTACCTCTTTCATCAATTTTTCCCCTGTTTATTTGTCAAGTCCTTTTTAAAAACATATATTCAACGCATACCTGCCTGCCACATTTTTTAAAATCAAACTCTGATTGTTTAGAAGTTTATATTTTTTTCATTTCCGGGGCTTTCTCTATGTCTTTTGGTTTCTTCTTAAGGTGTATGTTGCTAACCACAACCGCTGTTGCTATACACAAGAACGCACACGCATAATGCCATTGGAAAATGTTTTCACTTAAGATAATTGCACCGATAATTACTGCAAACAACGGTTCGGAAAGTTTGATGATGAACAACTTTGACAACTCGCAAAGTTTAATGATTGTGTACCAAATCATATAACTTGCACAGGTCGCAAACATCATATAGCCGAACAAGGCAAAATCGCCAAATTCCACCATTTTCATTCTACCACCAAACGCCCAACCGATGATGAAAAATACGAGGCCGCCGATAAACTGCGAATAGCCCGTCATCACAATCGAATCGGTATTTTTTAACAGTTTTTTACATATCACGCTAGCGGTTACCGTACAAAAGGAAGATGCGATGATGATACCTTCGCCAAACCCTAAGGAAAAACCTAGCTGGTTAATGTTCAAAATCAAGATACTGCCAAGCCCTAACGCCGCGCCGATACACTTTCCAACGGTCAGCTTATCGTCCTTAAAAATCAAGGCGGTTACGACGATGAATATCAGTACGCCCGATTGCTTTAAGAGGGCTGTTTTCGAACTCTCTGCCAACGACAGTCCATAAAAGGCGCATCCGTAATTGAGTATCACCGCAAACAAGGCAACGAGGGCAATTCCGCCCCATTCCTTTTTACTTTTCACGGTAGGGATTGCTTTGTTTTTCACGCCGAGGAAGAGCAGAATTGCCAAACCACTGCTGACAAACCGCACCCCTGCGAAAAACAATAGGTTGGGATAATACTTCGTATCGATTTCGAACTTCTCATACCCCAGCTTTACGGTGGGATACAGCGATCCCCACAGCATCATCACGACAACCGCCAACAAAAGGGGGAGAAGGTTTTTTAACGACTTTTCTTTCATTTTACCTTCAACACGACTTTCCCTGTGTTTTCAAATCTCTCTAAAATGCCGTGGGCTTCTTCAGCCTGCTCTATCGGCAAAACTTTGTATATACTCGGTTTAATTGCACCGCTTTCCATATGGGGGAACAATTCCGCCACCAACGATTTTAAGATAAACGCTTTTTCCTCATTCGTTCTATTGCGAAGCATACTGCCTACAAGGTGCAAGCCTTTCGTAAGTAAGGGGCGAAGCTTGATGTTCGTTTCCACCCCTGCCAAGGTAGAAATTACCACCCAGTAGCCGCCGCGTGCCATATACGGCATCGCTTTGCCAAGGTCTTCACCACTCAAACAATCCATACACACGTTGACGGGTTTGCCTTCTTTTTCCAACTTTTCAAATGCCTCAGGGATACTCTCTTTCTCTTGAATAATGATGTAATCCGCACCGAGGTCTTTTATCTTTTTCGCTTGCTCGCAGGTTTGTACGCTGGTTACCACGTATGCGCCGACCGCCTTCCCCATCGGGATTGCCGCGCTGGCAAGACCGCTTCCGCCTGCCGCCATATAAAAAGTTTGCCCCTTCTTCAAATGTCCTTCCAAGAAAAGATTGAGGTAGCTGGTTGCATACGCTTCGGGGATTGCCGAGGCTTCTTCAAACGACCAGCCTTTCGGGATGGGCATCAACAATTCGTACGGGACAGCGATGCGTTCTGCATAACCGCCGCCGCCAACCAACGCACATACCTTGTCACCTACCTGGAAAGAGGAGTTTGCCTTTGCGCCCTCGCCCATATCCGTAATGACACCTGCAAGTTCCAACCCCATCCATTCGGGCCAGCCTTTAGGAGAAGGATAGGTGCCGTTTTTTTGTAAAATGTCCGCGCGGTTTAACGCCACCGCATGGATTTCTACAAGAACGTCGTTTTCACCCATCGTAGGTTCGGCTACGTCCGTCCAAAGCAGTTGTTTATTTTCACCAACAAGCATTGCTTTCATAATTTTTCACCTATTAGTCTGTACCCTTCATGCCAAGCGAACGTCCGCCGTCCACGATGTAGGTTTGACCTGTTACAAATCTCGCTTCGTCCGAAGCCAAGAACAATACGACGGGTGCGATGTCTTCCGCTACGCAAATTTCACCGAGGAAGTTGGTCGTTCTCGAACGCACTTCATCCTCTTCACCGGGACGCTGTACAACGCCGGGGGCAACTGCATTTACCGTAATGCCGTATTCAGCAAGCTCCTTTGCGAACGATTTGGTGAAAGCCATAACGCCCGCTTTCGCCGCGCCGTAATCACAACAGCCTTTTAAACCGTTTACGCCAACCGTGGAAGAGAAGGAAATAATTCTGCCGCCCTTCACGCCGTTTTCTACCATGTATCTGCCAACCGCACGGCCAACGTACATTGCGCCGTAGAGGTTTACCTTCAAAACTCTGTCGATAACGTAGTCCTTTTGATAAATCAACACAGAACCAGCCATCGGGGAAACGATTCTTGCGCTGCCACCTGCAACGTGTACGGAAATGTCGATCTTGCCGAAATCCTTAACCACTTCCGCAACCACGGCTTCTACACTTTCCGATTCGGTTACGTCCATCAAGTAGCCCTTTACCTTCCCGCCAAGCGCCGCAATACGGGCAACCTTTGCGTTCAACGCTTCTTCGTTCATATCGCAAAGGGCAATCGATGCGCCCTCTTTTGCGAACTGGTACGCCGCTTCGCCGCCTAAATAACCGCCGCCACCTGTGATCAACGCCACTTTATTCTCAAATCTCATTTTTCCATCCATCCTTGTTTTATTCGTGCTCAAAACAAATGCTGTCCATTATCTTTTTCAACAACAATTCGTGCTCGCGACTGAAAGGACTTTCCTTACCGTTTACAATACAATCGTAAAATTCCTGCACCATATCGTCGTATCTATTTTCAGGTGGGATATCTTGTATATCCAACACCGTCTTTCTATCCGCATACGGCGTATTTGCAATTTCCAAATCGGAGTAGGTCACCTTGATTTCGTTTTCAATTGGACGAATGTCAATGCTTCCCTTACTACCCGACACGAAGAATTGCCGCCTACCCCAACCGTTGACCTCTACCGAGGAAACGAACACCCTTGCCAAGGCTTTTTCGTATTCCATCACGACCAAATTGTTGTCCGCAAAGTCAATACCGTCTAAGTTTGTATGTTTGAAAAATTTCGTTATCTTCTTCGGTTCACCCAATATGTACAAAATTAAATCCACCAGGTGACATCCGAGGATGTACATAATTCCACCCTCAAAGCTTGTCAACCAACGCTTGTATTCGGGGGTGTGGTAGGTACTCATCTCGGCGTTGATAGAGTAGATTTCCCCAAGCTTGCCGTCCTTGATAAGTTCCAAACCCTTCTTCACGCCGTAGTTGTTACGGTACATATACCCAAGCTGCACGACGAGGTTTTTCTCTTCCGCGGTTTTAAGCACCGACTCAAATTCCTCATAAGTACCGCCCGCAGGCTTATCCATGTGGATATGTTTCCCTGCCACTACGCAACGTTTTGCATAGGCGGTGAGGTTGGGCACTTCACTTTCCACAAGCACCGCATCCGATTGATCGAGGAGCTCTTCTACCAACAACCGCTTCAACCCTTGATAGGCAGGTTGGTTACCGCGAAGGGCAATCCACTCTTCCTTTTCTTCCGCATACCCCACAACCTCAAATAGCTGTGGAAATTTTCTTACTGCAGACATCAATGCCGACGCATGATTATGCCCGATACCGATTTGACCGATTTTGATTTTTCTCATAAAAGCCCGTCCGCTTATCCTATGAACTTCTTTATTTGCTGTGGAGTACAGCAAATAGCCCCATGGGGCTGCCTTTTTACAGCTTTTTTCAACCTTCGCTGTCTATCCAGCCGAATTGTTTAAAGAAGTTTACCGCTGTCACAATGTCCAGCTGTTCTTTGATGCGATTGCCGTCGTCCGCCTTGGTACAAAAGCACATATACGAACCAAGTACGGGGTTAATCAGTCTTGTCGTCCTACCCATTTCCCCACAACAGTGGAAGGAAATTTTTTGTCTAAGGTTTAATTTCTTCAACCGACGCATCGTATCGTATGCCTCGACAAGCTCGTCTTCCGTATTGCAACGGGTAACAATCTTGATGATGTCGGGGTTTCGTTCCGCCAAGAACGTTACCAAATCAATGATTTGATCTCCGTTCATCGGAATATCAGGATGGGTGCTGAGAAGCACCTCTTTCCCCATGCCATGTACACGGTTGATAAATTCTTTTTGTTTTTCGATAACCTTTTTGTCCGTTACGATTTCCAAGGGATTGTTTTTGGTAAACGAGTAAATATCATCCCCTTTAAATTTTCCTCTCGACTCAAGGTCGAAACTATACCCAAGCAAATCCACCGCATCAAGACCCGCTTCTAGACCTTTGATCAGCAGTTCCGCACGGTCCTCTTCACTTTCGACGATTTCCGTCCAATCGTAACGTCTGCTGTAATTGAGGGCTAACGTCGGTAAGGAGGTACCGTCCGCAATTTGCTTGATGGCGTCCACCGTTTTGTATTCGTCGTCTAAACAAGACAAATGCAAATCGATCGCTGTCGCGCCCTTTTCTTCAAAATATTGTATCTTTTCCAGCGCATCCTTTGGGGTTCCTTCCTTAACGACCCCTGCAAGCAAGGGTACGTTGGATGCAGAAAATCTTTTCCCCATGATTTTAACCTCTAAAAACAACCTCACCATTTGCAACCGTCAGCTTGCATTTGTAACCTTTCTCCCAAGCCACACGGTTTCCGCTGAAATCCGTTAAATCGTATTTATCTTCTTCGTAGGCGATTACCGCGATATCCGCCGTCCGCCCTTCTTTTAAGCATCCCCATTCCTCCGCTTTTCCAAGCACTTTTGCAGGGGTGGAAGTTACACTCTTAAAAATACTTTCTTCGTCCTGACCGCAAACCTTCGCGATATTCATACAAGCGGTCAAACCATACCGTCCGCCTCGCTTAAATGCGCTCCACAAAGTCAAATCGGTGGAAAGGGTATCTGGCGCACAGCCTTGCTTTACCGCTTCTCGATACACCCCGAAATCGGTATGGATATGTCCTGCAAAGCCTGCGTCTAACACTACGCCTTTTTCCTTTGCATAGCGAAGGCAGTCAAATCCATCCTCGCCTGCATTGTTTTGTCCGCCGTGATAGGGATGGGTCAACACGTCCCCTTTTCGCAAAGCCTTGACAATTTCCATCATCGGCACGGGGGAATGGTTGCAATGCACCATCACCTTCAAACCATACTTCTCCGCACATTCCACCGCCTCACGGACGGGTGTGATATCGCGCGCGTCGGTGTCCTTTGCGTCGAAACAAATTTTCACCCCGATTACTTTTTCTTCCCACCCCTTCAAAAGAGGTTCTACCCTGTCAGTGTGCAAGTGATTATCCGAAATCCAAGTCCCAATAAAGCCGAGGGTCTTTACCATACTCGCCGAAGCTTCTTGTACGGTGTCTTGTTCTATCCAAGCGTCCACCGCCGAAGTTACGCCGAAGGGGAAACAAGCCCAGTCGCCAACCCCCAAGCCGTCCGAAGATATCTTGCGCATATGCAGGTGAGAATCTATCAAACCCGACGAAACGATCTGTCCGTTTGCATCGTAGGTAAACTCGGCATCCACATGTATGTCTTGGGCGATTTTTGCAACCCGCCCGCACTCTATGTAAACATCCGAAAAATAGAACTTTTCGCCGTCCCAAATTTTACCGTTTTTAATCAAGAGTTTGGACACTTTTCCCCACCTTCCCCCTGCCTTAAAAGGCATTTAGGGTGCACTATCCCCTATGCTAACTCCATTATATCACATTATATATAGCATTTCTACTCATTATTTTTTCAATTCTCCTCATTTTTTCGGATAAATCACTTGACAATTTTATTTTTTTATCATAAAATTGGAAAAAGGGGTAAAAAACGCCATGAAACACTTATTATTTTCTTTAAAAGATTATTTCTCGCCAAATGGGTTCAATCTTGCCAAGCATAACCTTACTTCCGAGCCCTACTTTATGCACTTTCACGACTACGTGGAGGTGTCGTTATTGGCGCAAGGCACGGGGATGCAAAATATCAACGGCACAGAATATCATATGCCCACTTACACCATGACAGTAATGCATCATCACGACTGTCATAGGTATTACGACCTTTCCCCCGACAACCTTTTATACAATTTGTCTTTGTTGCCCTCGCTGTTATCGGATGAACTGTTGAAAAAGCTGAACAATCTACCCTTTGATAAGATATGCGTACTCCCCGAGCACGTCGGAAAATCCGTACTTGCCCTCATGGATGCCTTGGCGTATGCGCAGGACTGTTACAAGGATTATCCTGCAAATTTCGCATCACCGCTTTGCCAAAGCTTGGTTGAAATTTTCCTGCACCACTACACCTTGCTTCCTTCCTCTTCGGCTGACGCCGCAGGCGGTATTTTGCAAAACTCGCTGATTTACATAAACGAGCATTATACAACCGCTTTATCCCTCAACGAAATTGCTGAATATACAAAATGCTGCCCCTCCTATTTGAGTGAATATTTTCACAAAAAAATGGGCATGACCATTAAACAGTACATCAACGTAATGCGGTTGAAGCATGCAAAAAAATTGCTTATTTCTTCCGATTTGCCGATTATGTCCATCTGCTTCGAATGTGGTTTTTCATCGCTGGCAAGCTTTAATCGCAACTTTCTAGCCGTCGAAAAAATGTCCCCTTCGGCATATAGAACCGCCTACAATACAGCCAATAATAATTTGCAATAAAACAAAACAGGGCCTGGCCCTGTTTTATCTTTTTTTATATAACTTCTTAAAATTTTTTCCAACCGTCGTGCAACAGTTTTTTATTCCTTTATAAATTTATTTATAAAATCAACGCTTGTAGCGGCGTATACATATCGTCCTTTATCGAACATTTTAAAATACATTTTATCAAATTTGATATTAATTCTCTTGACAAATTAAACAAAATATTTTACAATATACTCAACGTGCTATATGCAAACGGGAGGTGTTTATGAACGAAATTTTATCCCAACTGATCATCAAAAACGTACTGTCCTTCAATACAATGTTCGCCCATGAAAAGAGCAATCAATTTATAAAAAAGGATCGTGCGTGTTGGGGATTGTTTATCAACTACGAAGGCGAGGTTATCTTCAAAAACCACAGCGGCACCTACGTTGCAAACAGCAAGCATTTGCTCATTTTGCCCAAAGGAGCATCTTACGAGTGGAGCTGTTCGCGGTCGGGACATTACCTGCTTATCGACTTTGACAGCGATTTAGCAGTAAACGAGTTATTCTCTTTAACCATCAACGGAATTGAACCCTTGGAAAACAGTTTAAACGCCCTAGAACGGGTACACCTCTCCTCAAAAAACTTCTCGAACCTCGAAAGTATTTACCTTGTCTATTCCTTGATTTTAAACGCGTTAAAATTAGATCAAGAGCACAACAATTACACCCCCAGCGTCAAGAAAAACCGCTTACGCCCTGCGATGGATTACCTTTTAAGCCATTTTACCTCATCCATTAAAAACAAGGAGCTGGCTGATTTATGCGGTATTTCCGAGGTGTATTTTAGAAAACTTTTTTTAGAGGTGTACGGCATTTCCCCGATAACGTATATCCAAAATTTACGCATTAGCCGCGCCAAAGAAATGCTAAAGAGTGATTACAACAGCATCGCCGATATCGCTTTTTCGTTGGGATATAATAACATATACGAATTTTCCAAAGCCTTTAAAAAACATACGGGCGTACCCCCGTCAAAGTATTAATAATCAAAAAAAGCAATCACGGTTGTGATTGCTTTTTTCATCTCAATGCATACCTGGCTGGCTCATTTTATCAATATATCCCCAAAAAAGATCCCTTTAATCGTTTCGATTTCTTCCTGTGTAACCCCGATAGAATGAAGATAACTAACCGTCTTTTCCTGCAGGGTATCCCCCTCATATTCTGACGTTAATCTATCGTAAAACCAGTGAAACCACTCGCTTGATTCCCCCGTTTTCGTATTACGCTCGCCATAAATGGAAAAACTGGAAAATTCGTAATCCTTGATACAAGCCAGTTCCGATTCACCCAAAAGCGCACGCAACAAAAAGGTCACCGTGTCCGTCCGATCCGAACCTGCCGTACAATGATAATACAGCGGATAATTGTTTTTATCCGCAAACAACGCAAACACTTTTCTAAATCGTTCAGGCTCCTTCATCGCCGCATCGTAGCCGTTGATGGTTGCATAAATCAGCTTCACCCCAGGGATAAAGCCTTCTTCCCCCACCCCCGATTCTTCCGTACTGCGCAAATCAATCTCCGTCTTAATCCCAAGCACGTCACGCATATACGCCATACCCTTTTCGGTAAGCGTTGTGTCAAGAGGATCGCGGGGCAAAGGGGTCACCGAACCGCCTCGATAGGCAATGCCCTGCACGATTTTTTTACCGTCCATCGTTTCATAACCGCCAAAATCGCGCACGTTGCAAATACCGTCAAAATCCATCACGCGAGGTCCAAGCGACGTGGTTTGGAACTCGCCCAAAGCACACTCCAACACCCTGCCAGCTTTATCAAATGCAGTGATGCGCATAAAATAATTGCTTGCCTTGTACAAATTGTACAAATCCGCAACACGCGCGTCCCCTGCAATTTTCAGCGAAATTTTATCGGAAAAATCACACTCCCTTGCATATTCCACAAGGAAATTTTCCGCAGGTTCTCCCTCGTATTGCCACCCCACCTGTATGGGCACAAAGGCATTTCTTACCTCGACAAAATAATCGGCAACATTCGCTTCTGCACCTGCTTGCAAATATTTTTTTGCGTTTTCGATATAGGGGAATACTTCCCCTTTCGGAGAGAGAATTTTCAACATACTTTAATCTTCTTTCTTTTGTACAGCCCACGCCGCAAGCAAGTCGGAATACTGCTCGTTCAACGCTTTCTTTTCCGCCTTACGCACCGAAACCGTCGGTGTATAGGTGTAACCCTCCACCTCTACTTCGCCGTAGAAAATCGCCTTAATTTTATCCATTTGCGACTGCGTAACGCCGATTGAACGCATCCACGTTTCCGCCTTTTCCTGCTTGGTATTGCCCGCATAAGCGTTCAATTTTTCCATAAAGGCATCCCAAGATTCCTTGTACCCGCCCGACTTGGTATCACGCAAGCCGTAGCTGGAAAAACTGGTCAACTCATACCCCTGCAAACATTCCAACTCAGAAACGCCAAGGAAGGTATGCAAAAGATAGATTACCGTACCCGTTCTGTCCGCGCCGCCTGTACAATGGATGTAGAAGGGATAATTATTCACGTCGGAAAGCATCGTAAAGAATTGCAACATTTCCTCGTCGTACCAATCCTTAAAGATGTCGCCATAACCGTTGATTGTGATGTAGGTAAGGGATGCCCCAGGGATCACACTGCCTTGTTCCAGCGTGATGCCTGCTTCCTGCGCCGTACGGAAGTCAATTTCCGTCTTAATCCCCATCACCTCGCTCATATAAGCTTTTCCCTCGTCGGAAATTTGGTGCATTTGCCCGTTGTTGGGCGGAATGGTCAAGCAACCGCCGCGGTATGCAATGCCTTGTGCAAGCGTTTTACCGTCCGTGGTGGTATAACCGCCAAGGTCGCGTACGTTGCGCACGTCGTCCACCTTCATAAAGCGAGGACCAAGGTCGGTCGTGTAAAATTCACCTTCCTGCTTTTCTACCAACTCACCCTTTCTATTAAACGCGGAAATACGCACGTAATAGGTGGTTGCTTTATAAAGATTATATACCTCAATTGAACGGTCTCTAGCACCTGCTTCCACCGCAATCGCATCAGAATAGTCCGCTTTTGTCGCATATTCTACAAGGAATTTCCCTGCACCCGTCGCCGTCCATTTCCACTCGATTTTTACAGGTGCCCATTGACTGCTTACGTTTTGGTAGTAATCCCCGACAACCGCACCTGCGCCTGCCTGCAAATACCCCTTGATGCTGTCAAGGTAAGGAAAAACTTCCCCGCTCGTTATCACCGATAAATTTTGCGTCTCAGGCTTTTCCTCAGGGGTTTCCGAGTTTTCAGGGGTAGAGCTTTCAGGTTCTTCCGAGGTTTCAGGGGTAGAACTTTCAGGTTCTTCCGATACGTCGGACGTGGAAGATACTTCTTCTTTTTCTGAAGATGCAGGGCTTTCCACCTGTACCGAGCTTTCGCTTGCAGAAGAACCGCCAAGGATACCTTCTAGTGCAGAGCAACCCGATGCGCCAACGGTCAAGGCGCCCAACAATGCACAAAGCGCTGTTAAAATAGAACGCTTTTTCATAATAAATCCCTCTTATCTATTTATCCAAGCCGTTTCATTGTAAACGGTCAGCGAAGTTACCGCATCCGTACGAATCCAGAACCCCATTTTTGCATTTTCAGAAGAAATTTCATTTGCAACACGTTTTGCGAAAACGTAGGTATAATCGTAAGAAGTACTTCCTTCAACGGAAAGGGTCAAAACCGCCGTATCCCCTACGATTTCCACCGACATGTACAAGGTTGCGCCATTGTTCAACAGTGTAGACGACAAGCCCATACCTGTATCACGTGCCACTTCCTTCATCGTACCATTGGCATCCAGGGTATAAGGACGAAGCTCGCCGCCGCGGCATTCGAACCCATAGCTACCGATCAACATACGGAAACCGCCCTGTGTTTTTTCCACCGTCGTGCTTGTTGCGCGGATAATCGCCATTTTGCCATATCCCACAACACCGCTACCCGTAAGCAACACTTTGTTTTCCGTCAATACTACCTTGCCGTCGCTATCAAAAGTAAGTACGTTATCCATACGTACAATGTCCATGGACTTCCAATTGATTTCAAACGCAACCTCTGTTCCGTCCGTGAATACTACTTTACACTCTGCTTTGCTGTTGGGCAAAGCAGGCAACTGTGCCTCCGTAACGGTAAGGATGCCGTTCACGTAGGCGAAAGGCGTTTCTACACCGCCAAGGTATAACTTAGCAGGCACTTTACTGCCCACAATGGAAATCACCAAATCCCCATCCAAGCCTTTGCGGAAGGTTTGAGGCGCATGGATATCCACCTTCGTTTCTTCCCCGAAGAAAATCGCCTTAATGTTGTAAATTTCCGTTTCCGTTACACCGATGGAAAGCAGGTAATTTTCCGTCTTTTCTTGTAAATTTGCACCATCATACGCCTTCAACATCGCAATCATATCGTTGAACTCTTCCCAGTACTGATACCCTTTCGCCGCGCGAGGGCCATACACGGAGAAGGTGGTAAAGGCAAAATCTTGGATACATTCTTCCTCGCTTACACCAAGGAATGCCTGCAACAAGAAGGTTACCGTACCCGTTCTATCCGCACCGCCCGTGCAGTGGTAGTACAAGGGATAGTTCTTTTCATCAGAAAGATAGGAGAAAAGCTTGCGGTAGCTTTCCTTTCCGTGATAAAAAGGAGCCGTATAACCGCCAAGAGATATGTAGGTAAGGTTCACGCCAGGGACAACGCTTTCATAGCCAATCCCCGATTCGCTCGTGTTACGGAAATCAAGCTCTCCCTTGATCCCCATCACTTCGCTCATGTATTTTTTACCCGCTTCGGTAATATTGCTGTCGTAATTAAACCCAACCGCAGGGGTCAACGCACCGCCACGGTACGCAATACCCTGCTGAACCGTTTTACCAAGCGAGCTTTCATGCCCGCCGATATCACGCACGTTGTAGATACCTTCCACGTTCATAACACGAGGACCAAGATCGGTTGTATAGAAGTCACCGCAATCCGTTTCAACCACGTTCCCCCATGCATCCAACACCGATACGCGCACGTAATAGGTGGTTGCTTTGTAAAGGTTGTACAAATCCACCGAACGCTTCGTTGCATCCGTTTCCACAACAAGCGCATCGGAATAATCCGCCTTCGTTGCGTATTCCACACGGAATTTGCTCGCATCCGATGCGGTGTAGTCCCATTTTACCTGAATAGGCACCTGAGGATTTTTTGCTTTGTTGTAGTAATCCGCAGGGTTTGCCGATGCGCCTGCCAACAGGTAATTTTTCGCATTTTCAATATAGGGATAAACCTCACCCGTAGGTGCGGTAACCGTCAACGCATTCGGGATCTCTTCCTCTATCGTTTCTTCCCCGAAGAAAATCGCCTTAATGTTGTAGATTTCCGTTTCCGTCACACCGATGGAAAGCAAGTAATTTTCCGTCTTTTCTTGTAAATTTGCACCATCATACTTCTTCAACAGCGCAATCATATCGTTGAATTCTTCCCAATACTGATACCCTTCCGCTGCGCGAGGGCCATACACGGAGAAGGTGGTAAAGGCAAAATCTTGGATACATTCTTCCTCGCTTACGCCAAGGAATGCCTGCAACAAGAAGGTTACCGTACCCGTTCTATCCGCACCGCCCGTGCAGTGGTAATACAAGGGATAATTCTCTTCGTTTGAAAGATAGGAGAAAAGCTGGCGATAGCTTTCCTTCCCATGATAGAAAGGAGCTGTATAACCGCCAAGAGGTATGTAGGTAAGGGTTACGCCAGGGACAACGCTTTCATAGCCAATCCCCGATTCGCTCGTTTTACGGAAATCAAGTTCTCCCTTGATCCCCATCACTTCGCTCATGTATTTTTTACCCGTTTCGGTAATATTGCTGTCGTAATTAAACCCAACCGCAGGGGTCAACGCACCGCCACGGTACGCAATACCCTGTTGAACCGTTTTACCAAGCGAGCTTTCATGCCCACCGATGTCACGCACGTTGTAGATACCTTCCACGTTCATAACACGAGGGCCAAGATCCGTCGTCTTAAATTGTGTTTCCGCACGTCCAAGCACGTCTCCGTTTGAAGCCACCGCCTTAATACGAACATAGTAGGTGGTATCCTTGTAAAGGTTATACAAATCAAAAGAACGCTTGGTAATCCCCACGTCTTCGATGATGGCGTCGGAATAGTCCGCCTTCGTTGCATATTCTACAAAAAGCTTTCTTGCCCCTCTACCGCTCATCTGCCATTTCAACTCGATAGGCACCTGAGGGTTCTTTGCTTGGTTGTAGTAATCCGCAGGGTTTGCCGATGCGCCTGCCAACAGATATTCTTTCGCGTTTTCAATATACGGGAACACCTCTTCTCCGTATGCAGGCGCGGATATCGTAATCGTGATCGAGGATTGCTCATCAGGGTCTTCCGAAGTCTCAGGCGTGGAAGAGCTTTCAGGGTCTTCCGACACGTCAGGCGTGGAAGAACTTTCAGGGGCTTCCGACACGTCAGGCGTGGAAGAGGTTTCTTCCTTTTCCGAAGACGTAGGGTTTTCCACCTGTACCGAGCTTTCGCTTGCAGACGAACCGCCAAGCAATCCGCCGAGCGCAGAACAACCCGACGCACCAATGGTCAAGGCGCCCAACAACGCACAAATCATCGTTAAAATAGAACGTTTTTTCATAAATATTCCCCTTTTCATTTTTTCGGTGATAACACTTCACCGAAGAAAGTTGCCTTAAAATCGTAATCACCGATATATCCGTCCTGTTCCGACCTCAAATATCGTCGGTGAGAGAATTTTTAGCGTTGTTCAATTAGTTTTCTTGCTTTTGTGCGTCCCACGCAGCAGAATTATAAATGGTTACAGAATCCACTTCATCCAAACGCATGTAGATGGCAAGTTTTGCATTTTCGTGGGCGATTTCATTTCCGATACGTTCAAAGTTATAGGTAAATTCTACCGTTTGCGAACCTTCAACACGTACAGTCAACGCCGCCGTAGCTTCATCAACCATTTCCACCGACATATACAACGTACCGACCTGTTCAAAGGGATAACTAGACACCTTAAAGCCAGTATCTCTCGATACTTCCGCAACTGTACCATTGCTGTCAATCGTATATACGCGCATGATATTGCCGCGGAATTCCAAGCCGTAACTGCCAAGGAACATTCTCAAACCGCCGTTCCCCGTCGCACCTTTTTCCATCGACATATGAATAATCGCCTTATTACCGTACCCTACTGCGCCGTTGCTATAAATGAACGTGCTTACTTCCGCCAAAGTAGCCGTGCCCGCTGCGTCAAAAGTAAACATTTCATCCATCGTTACGTCTACCCCGGTAGGTACTTCGGGAAGGTCAGGCGTTTCAGGCTGATTAGGATCTTCAATCGTTTCTTCCCCGAAGAAGATTGCCTTAATGTTGTAAATTTCCGTTTCCGTTACACCGATGGAAAGCAAGTAATTTTCCGCTTTTTGCTGAAGGTTTTCCCCAGGGTACGCTTGCAAAAGTTCCTTCATTTCCTTATAACGGGCACCGTTATGAGGGTCGCTTTCGCCACGCAAACCATAGATGGAAAAGCTAGTAAATTCGTAACCTTGCGCACATTCTAACTCACTCACGCCAAGGAATGCTTGTAAAATATACACTACCGAGCCCGTTCTATCCGCGCCTGCAGTACAATGCATATACAAGGGATAATTGTCTTTGTTTGAGAAGTAGGAAAAGATTCTACGGTAAACTTCCTTTTGACCCGAACCTACATTCCCCTTAAAGGGATCTTGATAACCGCCTGCTGTAATGTAGGTAAGCTTCGCACCGGGGACTAAGCTGCCGTCTTTGAGCTTAATACCCGATTCGTTTTCATCACGGAAATCAAGCTCACCCTTGATACCAAGCACTTCGCTCATATATTTCTTGCCGTCTTCCGTAAGTTCAAGCCAGTTGCCGTTGGCAAGTTTCGAGTTGTTGTCCTTCAACGCACCGCCGCGGAAAGCAACCCCCTGTTGAATCGTTTTACCAAGCGAGCTTTCGTAGCCGCCGATATCACGTACGTTGCAAATACCGTCGATGTTCATAACACGAGGACCAAGGTCGGTCGTGTAAAATTCACCTTCCTGCTTTTCTACCAACTCGCCCTTTCTGTTGAACGCTGAAATACGCACGTAATAGGTGGTTGCCTTATAAAGGTTATATACCTCAATCGAACGGTCTCTAGCGCCCGCTTCCACCGTAACCGCGTCAGAATAATCCGCTTCCGTCCCATATTCTACCAGGAATTTCCCTGCACCCGTCGCCGTCCATTTCCACGCGATTTCTATAGGTGCCTGGGGGTTATCCATCTTTTCGTAGTAGTCGGCAACGTCTGCGCCAGCCCCTGCTTGCAAATATGCCTTCGCAGTGTCCACGTAAGGGAATACTTCCCCTTCCGTCAATATCGCCAATGCGCTTTCCGTAGGCACCTCAGGCTCTTCCGAGTCTTCAGGGGTAGAGCTTTCGGGGTCTTCCGATACATCAGGCGTGGAAGAACTTTCAGGGTCTTCCGATACGTCAGGCGTGGAAGAACTTTCAGGGTCTTCCGACACGTCAGGCGTGGAAGAGGTTTCTTCCTTTTCCGAAGACGTAGGGTTTTCCACCTGTACCGAGCTTTCGCTTGCAGACGAACCGCCAAGCAATCCGCCGAGCGCAGAACAACCCGACGCAATGGTCAAGGTGCCCAACAATGCACAAATCGCTGTTAAAATAGAACGTTTTTTCATAAATATTCCCCTTCAAATTTTTCTAAATCCGTATTACTACGTAATACAACCCTTCAAGGTACTTTTATTATATCACATAATACGTGCCATTTCTACTCATTATTTTTTTTATTCTCCTCATTTTTTCGGGAACAGTGGGAAAAACGTTCCAATTTTTATCATTAAATTGGAAAACGCTTTACTAAAGGCATAAAAAAACACTTCCCCAAGGAAGCGTTTTATATAGTTTCGTTATTTTGTTTTTTTCTTGTTTTTTCTATACGAATCCATCTTCGCCGTTCGTTTGCCCAAATCGTTACATTCGTCACACAATTTTTGCGCCACCTCTTGTCTATCCGCACAGGTTGCCGCAATTTCAGAAAATTTCTTCGCTTCCCCCACCAAACAAATATTTTTTTCTTTGTTGTAGTAGGCGGTATACACAGTATTGTCAATACCTTTTTTTCTTTGCAACTCTAAAAATAAAACCGCACCGCCGTGAAATCCTTGTAACGTTTCTTGATACCCATCGTCCGATTTTTCGGGGAAAATAACCAAATTTCTACCCTCGTCAAGCCGTTCAGCACTCTCATGCATTGTCTTTTTCAAGCGCGCATCTTCGTATGTAGAAACCACGTCCAACCCCTTGTAAAACATATTTGTCAAGGGGCTGGCAATCAAACAAAATACCCGCGCCAAAAATAAATTCATCCCCTTTTTTTGATGAAAATATACTTTACTTTGGTATCCGTACATAGTTTTTAAACCTGAATTCATTTGATGAGCACCCCAAAAAGAAACGGGTTTTCCGCTGTACATTTCCCATGCCATTGGCGCATCCGTCCCTTCGTGGTTACAAAGGATTACAGCGCCGTGTTCCACCTCTTCGCCCTCGTAAATAAACTTCGGTTCCTTATAACGAACACGCATGATCTTTTTTACAAATCGAAACCACTTTTTTTCTTTTCTTCCTTTTTTCATTGCAATCTCCATTATAATTTTCATTATCATCAAAAAAAAATTATAACACCAAAAAAAGAAGAATTGAAGTCAATTTTGTGACAATATTATGAAATAATTTACAAAACTCGGCATTTTTCGCAACTGCCTAATTCAACGCACCTCCACAAATAATCATCCACCCGAATATGATATGCACCTGTTTTACTATACAAAAAAGGGCGCAGTTACACGCCCTTTCCACATTCACTTTACAACTTACAAGGTTTCTTTCCAGTATTTTATCATTTTTGCAACAGCGTGAACCTTATCCGTATTGATGGTTAAATCCTCGTTGTAGGTCGGGCAAATCCAAGCGCCTTCCTCAAACTCATTCCACGCAAACATCAGGATATGGCCAAAGAAGGTGTCGCGCAAACATTCGGTATTTTTGATTGCATCCGCAAATATCTTTGCACCTTCCATAAGGTCTGCTTCCGTAGGCTGTTTTGCATAATCCGTCGCAGGATAATCCGCCCAAGGCGAAGGGATATCCATCCTCGGCGAAGGATCCCAACCAACAGGGTATAAGGGTATGGTTTTATCGATATTCTTTGCTTCGATCAGCTCATTTTCACGCGCAGTTGCACGCCATACACATTCTTCCAAACCATATTCCACCAATTCCTTATGCGTGGTAATGCCATCTTTTCCACAAGAATACGCAGACAAGCCGTCCACCAAATCATACCGCGTATGCATAGGAAGTTTACCGCCAAACATCGCGATAAACATAGGCTTTTCACCCCCTACCTTTTCCACAGCATTCAACACACCATTGATTTCTTCTTCGTCAATGCGCCAGAAAAGATACACGATGGGTCTGCCGTTTACTTTTTCGTAATAGGGCTTTTTCAGTAGCTCCGCAAGGCGCAAATAATCCGCCTCTAAGAAGGGGTGTTTCCCCATAATAGCCGCCACGTTAATTTGGTCTTTTAACCTACTGTTCTCGTACATGGTAAGGGCATAGCTCAATTCGTACACCTTATGCGAGCAATCCCGCTCGCAGGTGCGTTCGTGCGCTTTCGACCCTTCGTTGGGGTAAAATACATAGGCGAAATAGTCAATGCCCGCGTCAATCGCGTATTGCAATTCTACGTCGAATTCCTCTTGCGTTCTCCAATGGTAATCGATTTTATCCTCGCCCAAAATATCCGCATAGAAAGGGGTTGCCGTTCTATATTTCCTCGGCGAAAGGGTACGCGTTTGGTAGTAACCAAACCACGTACTGGACGGCAACGAACAATCCCATTGCACTACACCAACGCGAAGTTTGTCTTCTTTTTTACACTTGTTGAAAATGTTCAAATTCATAATACTTTTCTCCCTTTTAAATATATCTATGCTGATAATGCCGACAACTGCTGAAATGAAGGTAATGATTTCGTTTGCAACCCCGATAGGCAGCCCTGCCCCGATATCATATACCCCCATACAAATCGCAACAGGAATTGCGAGGATACGGGAAAGTTTCGGGATGGCAAAATAGAACCCAAACACCGCGATGATAGAACCAAGCGCAGGCAAGATGGAAACCGCCGATTTCCAGGTCAGTATCGAACATACGATAGAGGTCACCGCAAACAAACTTAAGCAGGCAATCCCCACCTTCCCTTTTCTATCAACCGTGATAAATGTAATCTCTCTTGCAATAGCGATACACGCAACGCAAAATCCCGTATATGCGCCAGGCAATAAATAATAAACCGCCCATACAAAGTTAGATATTAACTTGACAATCAATATCCCTTTTGACGTGTTTTGTTGGTAAATGGCAAGGTTTAAGATAATGCCGAGAATACCAACAATTAATATAGCCGTTTCCATGGGCTTCCTCTCGATTTTTATACTTGGTTTATATCCTATCACCTTTCAGCATACTTGTCAATAATTCTACGGATAAAATTCCTAAATAATCCGTAAAAAAAAGTATCAGATTTGATAAAAATATCAAAATGGATAAATGGCAATTATGCTTCCCTTTTGCCCGACTTAACACCGCTTTACCAATGAAATCCCCCGTCGTTAAAACGCCTCGTGCGAACCATTAAACCTAATCAATCCTTTATCCCACCACGCAAAAACGCACCCAAAAGGGGTGCGTTTATATGAATTTTGCAAAAGAAAATACACTTTTCAGGGTTCCACCGCAAACTTAAAGCAAGCTACTTTACAGCAATCAATCGTTAAAAGCCGCGTTTACCGCCTTGATTACAATTTTACGCTCTTCCCCGCTTACAGGCTCGTCAAAATCATCAAAATCATTGTTTGTGATATCTTTCCCTGTGAATGCTTTATACCAGGTCAACGCCAATAAATATCTTCCTGCCCCAAAAGAAGCGTGGAAGGTGTCTCTATGGATTTTTCCTATGTCCATTTTCATATTTATAGGAAAAAATCGACAAATTCTTGTCGAAATTTGTCGATTTACTGTCTATATAGTACCATTTTACTTTTCACGGTTTTAACTCAACCGCACAGTTGTCTCCTTTTTACGACTTTCCTCAGCCGCATATACCACCAAATGGCTGTAAATGGAATCATCCAAGTCCGTGATAGAAACCGACTTATTTTCGCCGTTTAAGTAACGCACCAGTTCGTGCATAATCGCATAATCACCGCCACCATGTCCGCCTTGAGCGTCTGCATTGACGTCTACAAGCTCTTCCGAATACCCAAAGTTGCCTACCCCGCGATCAAACCTACGCACGATAAATTTCCCCGTTTCCATGAAACCGTCAATCTCCCCTTTCGTACCGATTATGTGTAAATTTCTACCATTTTTATTGACTGCACCCACCATGATAAAGGTAGCCAATGCGCCATTTTCAAATTCCACCATCACCGTTTGTCTATCGTTGATATCGCCACCGCTATTGTATGCGCAAAGCCCATATTCCGAATTGCGTAAATATGCTTCCTTTTCCTCATAGGTAATGGTTTCAAGGGGCTTATTTAACCCTGCCCAAGTTTGATGTCCGAATGCATCCACTTCTAAATGGATTTTTTGCGCCGAGTAAAAACAGGTATCGTTATGAGGACACTCGTGGCAATATTTCGTGGCGCCTTCAGGGGCATTTTTCAAAATGAATTGGGAGCGCGAACCAAAGCTGGACACTTTCACAGGGCGGAAATGGTTATTCAACCAACAAATCAAATCCATATCGTGGCAGGATTTTGCCAATAGGAAACTGCTACCGCAATTTTTCTCACTCTTCCACTTGCCACGGATATAGGAATCCACAAAGTGCGCAATGCCCACAAATTCGCTTAATTCCATCGTCATGATTTCGCCAATTTCACCCGAATCAATGATTTCTTTTGCGCGCTTGTAGAAAGGGGTATAACGTAAAACGTGACAAACAACCACCTTTACACCTTTTTCTTGGGCAAGCGACTGCAACTCTAACAGCTGATCCTGATAAGGCACGATCGGTTTTTCCAATAGCATATCGTAGCCTGCTAAAATGATGTCCTTTGCCGTTTCATAATGCAACTCGTCCATGGTAGCGTTGATCACAAAATCGCAAGATATTTTCGCGGATAAAAAAGCGTGCAACGTGGGATAGGTATTCTCCGCAGGCACCCCATAACGCGTAGCCGCTTCCTTGCGTCTTAATTCGCTTACGTCCACCACGCCTACGATTTGTAATTCGTCCGGATGCTTTAACGAATAATCCGCATACACACAACCTCTATTGCCTGCGCCTACCAATACCGCTTTTAACTGTTTCATACTCTTACTCCTTTAACGCTTTACCGCGTATTGCAATTTCAAAATTCTTTATGATATTATCTACCGAGGTTGCCAGCGAAAGCGTATAATCGCTGTCGTGCATATCGTAGCGCATGGTTGCGTCGTAGAAATAAAAACTCTCTTTATCCAAGGGGATTTCAAACTGTACAATTTCCCCTTTGGCTACCTCTATGCGCTTATAACCTTTTAATTCTTTCACGGGACGAGAAATAAACCCGTTCTTTCCTGAAATGTAGACCTGCAAAACTTCCGCGCCGTCCATTTCACCAATATTTCTAATTTCACCAACCACCGATACGTTACCTTCATGGATACGCAATGCAGAGGAACGCACCTCGAATTTTGTATAACTCAATCCATAACCAAAGGGATACAACGGCGAACCATCGTTTTCATTATATCCGTATCCCCTACCAGACGGTCTGTGCGCATAATACAGCGGAAGCTGTCCAACCGATCGAGGAATGGTGATAGGAAGTTTGCCAGAAGGAGAATATTCACCAAATAACAGCTCTGCAATCGCACGTCCGCCCTGTTCACCAGGATACCATGCCTCAACCACCGCGCCAACGTTCTCCAACCAACCGCTCATATCAATGGGTGAACCATTCAAAAGAACAACCACCGTATTGGGGTTATATTTTGCAATCGAGCAAATCAATTCCTCTTGATTTTCTTTGATTTCAACGAGCTTTTTATCTACAATCAGCGCACCGTCATCCCTCTGCTGTTTCAAGGTTGTTTTCGGCAATTTGATATCACTTCTATCCAGCCCCTCGCCCTCTACGACGGAGGTAAAATATATCGCGGCATCACAAGTTTTAGAAAGCTGTTCCACCTCATCAGCTTGTCCGAAGAGGATTTCCACTTTATCACCATAGTATGTCCTCAAAGCCTGCAACGGCGTTTGTGCATCTTCTGCATACCACCCGCCAAAAGGCCCTGAATAGTTTACCCCTATCGGTAACACGTTCGCCGCTTGACCAAACACAGCAATGCGACGTATTTTATTAGACGACATAGGTAACAGCCCATTGTTTTTCAACAGAATTAGGCTTTCTTTCGCCGCGCGATACGCTAACGCTTTCGCTTCGTCATTGCGCACCGTTTGCTCAGCGTTTTCAATAGAAACGTATGGATCATCCATCAACCCCAAACGGAATTTTTGCTTCAATACACGAAAGACGCTTTCGTTTAACGTTTCTTCGGTAAGGTATCCTTTTTCCAAGGCATCTTTTATCGTTTCAGGGCTACATCTAGGCAAAGAAACGTCATGACCATTCTTCATTGCATGCGCTTGCGCTTCGCAAACGTTGTTTGTCACTTGATGCCCGTAAAAGACCCCTTCTATACCACTGTAATCGCTGACGACAAAGCCATCAAAACCCCATTCGTCGCGCAAAATATCGTTCAACAAATGCCCATTACACGCACAAGGAACCCCGTCGATGCTGTTATAGGAAGTCATAATCGACGTTGCGCCGCCCTCTTTTACACAACGTTCAAACGGTTTATAATAGATTTCACGCAAAGCACGCTCAGATGAGTATGATTCGTTGGAATCCCTACCGCCCGCGCCGTAATTATCAACAAAATGTTTTGGTGTTGCTATGACTCCGTTACTTTCAAAGCCTTTGCACATTGCCACGCCAAAATTGCAATTGAGCAATACGTCTTCCCCAAACGTTTCCATCGTACGCCCCCAACGGCAATCTCGACTGATATTCACAACCGGGGATAAAACCTGTCTAACCCCCACCGCACGACATTCTTTGCCGATCACGTCCGCGACTTGATTTACCAGATCATTATCAAAACTGGATGCCAATGCAATCGGCTGAGGAAAACAAGTTGCCATACCCCATTGTGCGCCATGCAAGGCTTCATCATGAATGATGGCAGGGATACCATGTGGGCTTTCTTGTATGGAACGTTCTACGTCCGTATGAATACACTTTACAGCATCCTTGGTTGTGCGAGGATGTAGCTTTTTTTCTTCAAAATCCCAATGGATAAAATGCGCCGAAGAACGAAGATGCCCTTTACGAAAATCGCGCGCATCTTCCCCACTTGTTTCTCGAATCATATCCGAAGATAATTGGAAAATTTTTTCCTCCAAAGACATTTCCGCCAATAACGCTTTTGCCCGTTCTTCGCTTGATAAGCCTTTATCCTTGTACATATTACGCTCCTTCCTATCACAGCAATATTATAGATAAAGTTTTCCTTGGAATCTGAAAGCACTTTATTTCTAATTTATCGCCATCAATCATCAAAAGCCGCGTTTACCGCCTTGATTACAATTTTACGCTCTTCATCGCTTACGGGTACGTCAAAATCATCAAAATCATTGTTTGTGATATCTTTCCCTGTGAATGCTTTATACCAGGTCAACGCCAACAAATATCTTCCTGCCCCAAAAGAAGCGTGGAAGGTGTCTCTATGGATTTTTTCTATGCCCATTTTCGTTGCGTTTTGCATGGCTTGCCCACACGGAATAATACCGTCCGCGTGAATGGACAGCGCTGCCTTTGCATAGGCTTCACGGATATTTTTAAACATTTCGTCCGCGCTATCGTATCCGCCGATCTCTTTCAAGCGTTCGCTCCCGTCTTCATATGCCCACGTTTGGTGCATATAAACTTTGGCATTGGGACAATACTTCTTCACATATTCCAATAGATTTTCCAAATACGGCGTATACGTTTCATAATGCGCGCTGAAATGGCTTGCCTGCTGAAAAGTAATAACGTCCCAATCATCACTAAGCAGCAAGTGCTTTATCGATACCAATAAACCGGGATAATCACCATTGTATTCAAACGAATAATTCGCTTTATCTTCTAAAACGTTAAGATAATGCGTCCGGAGCGAGCAACCGCCTATATCCAAATTTACCGTTTTAAAGTCATCCCCCGCTTTTTTAGCCAATTTATACAAATATCTTTGTGCGTCTTGTGAAAAGCTGTTGCCTATGGATAAAATCTTCATTTCCCATTCTCCTTTCGCATTGTAATTGCTATTTTCCCTTATTATAGCACCGCCATTTTCATTTGTCAATGCTTATTTTCATTTGGCTGTAAATTGCACTGTGAAATCCCTTCATCTGAACCAACGAAAAAGCCCCACGAAGGGGTGCTTGTTGTCTATCGTTCGACCTTTTTCGTTTCACATCTTTAAAACGAAATTTATTTCAAAAGCAACGTTTGCGTGGAAAGATATTCAAACGGCTCGAAGACGGTAAGTGTATCACCGTTTATCGCAAAGCTTGCCTTTCTCACCTCGCCCGTCTGTTTATCCACGACGGATACTTCGCTTATTTTCATCCCGTAAACGTTGCATTGTATAGTGTCAAAGTTTTCCACCGTTGTATTGATCAACATCAGCGCTTTTTCCACATTTCGGGCATACAGGTATGCGAACACGCCACTTTCTCCCGTGCTCACGATGGGCGCTTTTGCATTTCTACGTACAAAATCACGCAGCATCGAGGTACGCAAATCATTGTACTGCTCCCATAAAATTTCATCGTGAATATACGGGATCACAAAGAAGTTTCCGCCATCCGCATCACCATAGCCCATAACGTTGCCGTGATAATCGTACACGTAGGATTTTGCAATAACGTCGTCCTCATATTCGATTTCCACGTAATGTCCTGCACGGCGAACAGCCGCACGAATTCCCTTTTTCCCATTGACCTCTACACCGTCAGCCGCTTGCTCGTATGCGTGAACGTCTTTTCCTTCCCAATGCTCTTTATAGGATTTCGCACGGAATAAATGTCCTAATCCCATACGGAACAATCGGATTGCCGCACTACCGTCCAAAAGCACGTAGTTATTTGCAAACAAATCCTCCAACTGCGCCTTTGTGAAATTGTACACTGCGCTGTTGCAAAGAGAAACGATTTTCCCTTTGAAAGATTTTTCCGTCGATACTTTCGTGTTCAAACCCAACGATGCAATATACGCCCCGAAAAAGTATTCATCGGGAGAATAGCTCATAAAGTTCCCTACGTCCGCCTTGCGGTTATATACCTCGTTGGGGTCGGCAGGCACGATAATGCCTTCCGCCTGGTCATACTCAATCCCCTGATTGATTACACCGTTCAAATAGGGCATAATCTTCGCCAACGCCTCACCGTAACCAAACCCCTCGTTGATACCGTTTCCGCAAAAATCGTAAATATCGTACGTCATACCGTCGATGCAAAGCGGAATGGCAGATTCCACCTGAAAGCGCAAAAATCTTGCGTTTTTGCTGAACGAGCTGAACGCGCTGTTTTCCAATTCGGGCAAAACAATCGTTTCCTTGGGGATATACGAACGGCAAACGTAAGGGAACATATTGAAATAAGTATAATATTCCTTTGCGCAAATTTCCATATAACAGGGCAAATGCAAACGGTTGATCATTTCACCGCCCTGCGCCAAGCCTTTATGCACCGCATACCAATCGCGCGCTTCCATAGAGTGTCGGATTTGCGCCGAGCTCATCAAGCCCACTTTCGTGTTTAACCCGACCTCTTTGACCGTTTTCCCTAAAAATTCCGCCGAATCTGTCATCGTTTCACGGCTTACGTCCAACCATGCGTTTCTAACCTTCTCGTCGCAAGTCTTTCTGAAAAGCAAGTCGGTAAATTCCTCACGTGTGTAATTTGTGCCAAGTTTCTCATTGTAACGTTGCATGTGCAGTTCACAAAAGCAACCGCCGTATTTCAAATCGCCGTGGTTATGCAGACGAAAATCGTCTTCTACCCAAATGGTATCGGGTTCAATTTCACGGAGAAGATATTGATAAAATTCTTTGTAGTATGTACGCCAATTTTCACACAAGGGGCAAGCAACCAATTTGCACTGCGTCCCGTCGTAATCCACCATGGTGGTGAAATTTTGTCCCTCTTTGAGCTTTCTGCCCCTATCCAAATGCCCAAACTCAATCCAAGGATTTAAGCTGACCTTAATACCGTTTTCAATCAAACGCTTTTTGGTGCGCTTGATTGCAGCCACCCAAGGCTTTGCCTCTTCAATCGTCATGTGTCCGACGAAATAATCCTCAGCATTGATGAACAGCATTACGTGCTGAAAACCGTATTTTAAACAATAATCAATGATACCGCTGACACGTTCCTCTTCGTACAAATTTGGAACAATTTGCAAACGCAAAATGTTTTCAAAAATTTTCTTTTTCATACTATAGAATGTGAATAATCACACTGCCTCCCCTTCTTGCTTTCTTATAGTTAAGCTTTGTACTATTATAGCACAATTATTTTATAAAAACAATATTTTCGGCTAGAGTTTCTAGTGCGGACGAATATTTTGGCTTTGCCAAAGCGTCGTCGCGCCGCTCGGCAATTATCAATTGCCGCCTTTGCCATTAAGTTTATCAGCATCCAATCTCCATAAGGCAAAGCGTTTTGCTCTCACAAAACGGCTCTTCTCGTGCAAAGTGCGGTTTGCTTTGCACTCGGTCACCGCAAACGCCCACTCATGCGTTTGCTCATCTCGCCCCTAAAAAGTATTACTAATACTTTTCTTAACGGGCAGCTCGTCCCTCAAATCCCTTCGTATTCGTGCGTATCGAAAAATAGGCGACCCCCAAAAGGGCATCGCCTATTTTTTGGTGCGGACGAAGGGATTTGAACCCACACGGTGTTACCCACAGGAACCTGAAACCTGCGCGTCTGCCAATTTCGCCACGTCCGCTTTTTTAAGAAATCAAACCTCTATCGGTTCGATTTCACTCTTTTGTAAAGTCTTGTCCTTACAGTCGATATACCAGGCTTTTCCGCCACTCAACACACTGCCTAAAACTTTTCCGTCTTCAATAACCAGCGCCGCATTATCTTCAATCCCATAAGCACAGTCGCCATTATAACATACTATTTCATCAAAGTCAAGCATTCTCGTACCGTAATGGGGAGAAATTTTACCTTGCAGCCAACCCAGCCCCTTATACATCGAATACTTTTCAACACCCTCTCCATTCACCATTTCAGAATCAGTGTAAATATCCGAAAACCAACAAATTGCCCCTGCAGACAAGCCCGCAAGGATAACCCCTCTTTCATAGGCTTCTTCTATCAAGGGTAAGAGTCCGCTCTTCTTCCAATGCTCTATCATAAATACCGTATCGCCGCCCCCGACGTAAATCACGTCCGCCTTTTCAAACTTTGCTTTCATTTTTTCCATATCAGGCTCTTTATACACCGTCAAAGCAACGTCCGTCTTAATATTAAACACCCCCGTATATACCTTGTGGAAAGTGTTGTAATAGGGCATATAATCGTGGCTCGCCGTCGGGATAAACAACGCGTTAGGACGGTTTTCCCCAGCATGTTCCTTGGCAAGCTTTGCAATATATTCGTCAATTTTTAAAGTTGTTCTTTCGCGGAGTTCCCCACCGCCGATGGCGATAATTTTCTTCATATTTCCCTCAAAAGCGCATACCAGGTATGCGTTCAATGCTTATTTATTATATTTTTTCTCAATGGCGGCAATCTTTGCAATACGTCTATCATGACGTTCACCGCCTTCATATTCGCAGGTTAAAAAGGCATTCACTATTTCTTCCATAAGTCCTACGCCTACCACCTTTTCCCCAAATGCAATCATATTTGCATCGTTGTGAAAACGAGTATATTTTGCGCAATACACGTCGTGGTCCACAACTATGGGATGGACCGGTATTTTGCGTCCGTGCATCTGGAAATGGATGCGGACAGGGATATTATGGTTTCCCACGACATCATCGACAACATAGAAGCGGATTTTGCCAAGGAAC
>JAFVQP010000071.1 GCA_017504735.1 Clostridia bacterium
AAAACGGGGAGCAATGCTCTCCGTTTTAGTTTATGTCAAATGTTGTCTAATAAATATAAACTATTGTTGTGTTGATGAGTGTAACCAAAGCAATATAATCCGAACCAGCCCAAAAGCTGTCTTTTGAACGCTTTTCGGCTTGTCGTCATCATAATACGTTGGTATAATTTCTTCCTTCGCACCAAAAATCATTTCAAAATCCTTCCTTTTGGGTGCGTAGCAATTTTGTAGCGAACAAATTTTAGACTATCAACAAGGCGAAAGCCGAAGGTAAACCAAAGCGGTTTATCAAGGATTTCAACGAAGAAGTAGGCAAAATTTGTCGCTAAAAATCTTGGTTCGGATTATATTACTTTGGTTATGCATAAAATATCGTTTGCATCTAAATCGAGAAATTGACAAAGATTAGCAAGAGTTTCAATTTGTGGGGTTTTTCGCTTTCTTAAATAGTCGGATATCATTGCTTGGCTAACGCCGATTGCTTTTGCGATTTCCGTTTGCGTGTGACCGCTATACTTGATTGCTTCGCTCACTTTTTCTTTAATTTCTTCTGCGTTTATCATAAAAAGCCCCCCAATTTTTTATTATTATATAACTTATAGCTATAAAATGCTTGACTTATAACCATAGGCTATGGTATTATTCTCCTGTAAATATAACCAACGGCTATATAATTAAAAAGGAGTTTTTGCATTATGAAAAAGTATTCGGCGATTTTAGAGATGTTTTATGGACGGCGTGGGGAGGGGCAGTTGATAAAAACAACGGAGGAATATCAAAAGCAAGCGGAAAAATTGGCGGATATTGCGGAAAGATTAAAAGAAAAGTTGAAGGATGATGAAGAGGGGTTAGAGTTGCTTGAGGAGTTCTTTTTTGCTTCGGCAGGGGAAGAATCGGCGGCTGTGGACGAGCATTATCGCGAGGGATTTGCATTTGGTGTTTTGATGGGAATGGAGATAGCAGGTACGAGATGAAGTAGAAACGGGGGCGAATGTTCTCCGTTTTTTTGGTGAAATTGTAGCTTTGCTATAGTAAAATTTTGCTAACGCAAAGTGAAGTTTTCCCTGTGAGCAAGATGTTACAATTGTTGATAAGAGCCACAACTTTTGAGGCACACAAAAAACTTCACGATTTCCCCCTCTATTTAGTTTACTTTTTTGTGATTTTCGGTTACAATAAGGGCATGTAATATATAAGGAAGGAAAATTTCCCCTAAAGGGGACTTTTCCGAAGGAGCACTATGAAAAAGATAACCGCATATACTTGGGCGTTTATCCTGGCAATCCTCGTATTTTTCACCGTGGGTATGTTTACCCTCGGCTCGACAAAATCGACGGGTAAAACAATGACGGTGTTAAAAAATACGACCGTCTATTATGAAATCGACAACGACGGTAAAAATGAAACCATCGAGTCGATTTATCTGAACGTTGGCGCAATCCACGCCGAGCTTGGTACGGAAGCAACGCTTACGGTAAAAGCGAGCAACTCTTCCTCGTCCGTTTCCCCCTCTAGCGCAAGCTGGGCGGTGTTCGGCAGTGCAATCAAAGTTTGTAACGTTTCCAATGAGACGAATTCGAACAGCCAATTGTATAACTGGGTAAACGTTGCATCGGGCTTGAGCAAGAGCGCGTATAAAATTTCCTTCACCTCCGACGTGGCTTTGGATTTGAATGAAATCGTGGCTGTGAATAAGTCGGGGGAAATCGTTACCCTTAAAGCATATGCAGCAAATGGCTATTCGTTGGCGGAAATCAATTCCACCATTGATAAACAGGGCAATTTTGCACGTTTCCTCAAGGATGGCAAGGTGGAATTGAGCAATGGCGCGTTTGAAAACCTTGCGCAGGAAGAGGGCTATTACATGAGCTCTGTACAAAACGTGCTTGCAGGCAATACGAAAATTGACGCAGTATTTACCTTGGACGGTAACTTTAACTACCTTGCGACCATCTTGATGACTCCTTCCGTGGCAATTTTTGGTAACAGCGCATTTGCGCTTCGCTTACCTGCGTTTGTTGCGACCTGCTTGTTGATTGTATTTGCGTTCTTACTCGTAAAAGAATTGACAAAGCGCGAACAGTTTGCCTTCTATTTTAGCCTTGTTTTGATGTTTGGCGGTTTGGCGACGACGGTGGGCCGTTTGGGTGCGCCTTACGTGATGGTTGCAAGTGCAATCGTTGCTAGCGCATATTTCATGTACGCATTCTTCGCACACGGCATTTCGACCAAGGATATGCTTGGCGGTGCGTTAAATATCTTGGTTTCGGGTTTATTTGGCGCAGCGGCAATCGCCATGGATATTACCGCAATTTTGCCCATTGCAGGTGTTGCGGTTATCTACGCGTTCGGTTTAAAGAGACAAAAGAAAGCGCACGTTTTGGCGCTTGAAAAGGTAACGGATGAAAAGGCAACGCTTCGTGAAAAGAATGCTTACGCAACGAAGACCCGCCTTAGCTACGGCTTTGCGGCGTTGTCCTTCGGTGTGGGTACGATTGTCCTTATGTTGTTCTCGGCGGTGCTTTGCTACTCGGCATACGTTCGCGCAATGAACAATGCGGACGTCAATTTCCTGGCAATGATATGGAAAGGGATTGCGGCATCCTTCCGTGACAACGGTGTAACCTACTATACGGCGAAGAATGCATCCATCCTTTCGTGGTTGATTCCTTATAGACCTGCGGCTTTGTTTACGGGCGTTGTAAACGCAGGGGAAGGCGCATACGTAGGTTGGCACGTATTGCCTAACATTGCGGTGCTGGTTTGTTCGGCGTTGGCATTTATTGCTTGCACCGTGAAGGTAATCCTTGACCTTGCAAAGAAGAAAAACGATAAAATGGCTTTGCGTATGAGAAGAGCTTATCTTGTATTGCTTGGCGGTATGGTATTGGCGCTCGGCGCAGGCTTGCTCCGCGGAAACGTATCCGCGCTTTCGGGTATGCTCTTCCACGTATTCTACCTTGGGTTCTTGCCCTTGGTAGCAAGCTTACTCCCTGAGGGGGAAACTGTACAGGATAAAGCGCTGATCAACGTAGGTTGCATCACCTTGGTTGCGGTGTTTGCCTTGGTATTTATCTTGGCTTTGCCTGTGATGTACGGTATGGCGATTATGGCAAATCGTGCAAACCTTTTCAACTGGATGAGCTTATTCTCCAACGGCTTTTTTAAATAAGTAAACGGCGCAATCCGCAGGGGCTTCCCTTGCGGTAGTTGCTTTTAGGAGTATATCATGATTGCTAGAGTGCAAAGTTATGCCTTGGCTGGGTTAGAGGGCGTGTGTGTAACGGTAGAAGCGGATATTTCCCGCGGCGTACCTTCGTACGAGATGGTAGGGTTACCCGATGCCGCTGTGAAGGAATCGAAAGAACGTGTAAGAAGCGCGATTAAAAACAGCGCGCTGGAATTTCCCATGCACAAAATCACCGTAAACTTCGCACCTGCCTATGTAAAAAAAGAGGGCTCGTCTTTTGACCTGCCCGTGGCAATCAGTTTGTTAATCGGTTACGGTGCTTTAAAAGCGAAAGTGGACGGTATGGTATTTTTGGGCGAACTTGCCTTAAACGGGGATTTGCGCCCCGTTTCAGGGGTGCTGCCTGCCATTATCTCCGCCCGTGATAAAGGCTTTACAAAATTCGTTATCCCCAAAGAAAATGCGCGCGAAGCGAGTTTTATCAAGGGTGTAAACGTGTATGCGGCGAAAAATCTCAAAGAGGTTGTTGATCACTTGTCAGGCTTTGCGCCGATGGAGCCTGTACCTGCAGGGTCGTTTGCGAAAGCAGAGGATGGAAGACGTACCAGCGGTGATTTGGCATTTGTCAAAGGTCAAGCAATCGCAAAACGTGCTTTAGAAGTGGCGGTTGCAGGCGGTCACAACGTACTGTTCGTCGGCCCTCCCGGCAGTGGTAAAACGATGCTTGCAAGATGTTTGCCTTCCGTGATGCCTGATATGTCGTTTGACGAGGCGCTTGAAATTACGAAAATACACTCGGTAGCAGGTACGCTTGGCGATGCGGGGATTGTGACGGAACGTCCCTTCCGTACCCCTCACCACACGGCAACCACCGTTTCTTTGTGCGGCGGCGGTAATAAAAACGTGCACCCTGGTGAAATCAGTTTGGCACACGGCGGTGTATTATTCTTGGACGAATTGCCCGAATATAAGCGTTCCGCCTTAGAATCCCTTCGTCAGCCTTTGGAAGATGGGGTGATCACCATTTCACGTGCAGGCGGTACGGTTACTTATCCAGCATCCTTTATGCTTTGCGCAAGTATGAACCCTTGCCCTTGCGGGAACTACGGAAGTGCGAAACGCCGTTGTTCTTGTACCCCCAACGATATTCGTAAATATCGTGCCCGTGTGTCGGGCCCTTTGCTTGACCGAATTGATATTCAGGTAGAGGTGGACGGGGTAGAATACGACGACCTCGTTTCCGAAGCGCAGGAAGAAAGCAGCGCGCAGGTAAAAGAACGCGCGGATATGGCAAGAAAAATTCAGCGTACCCGTTTTGAGGGTAGTGCGGTCAACACGAATGCGGAGATGAGCGAAAGAGAAACGCGTGAATATTGCCGTTTGGATGCGGAATGTGAAAAAGCGCTTCGCGAAGCGTTTGAAAGCTTACACCTTTCCGCACGTGCTCGTTCTCGTATCTTAAAAGTAGCGCGTACGATTGCCGATTTAGAGCTGTCGGAAAATATCACCATTGAGCATTTATACGAAGCGATTTCCTATCGTACGTACGGTGCAACGTTGTCTGAAATTGATTGAGGTGAAGGTATGTTGTGGAAAGTTTGGTTGATTATTTTGGCGGCGGTCAGCTTGGTTACCTTCGTATTCTATGCGGTGGATAAAAGCAAGGCAAAACGAGGCGTTTGGCGTATTTCCGAAAAGACTTTACTGCTTTTATCCTTCTTTGGCGGTGCGGCTGGCGGTTATTTGGCGATGCATATGGTGCATCATAAGACGAAAAAGTGGCATTTCCACTTTATCCACGTGCTTGCGTTGGCTTGGCAAATTGCCTTGTTGGTGTATTTGTTTATAAATCGGAATATATTGTAAGAGAGGAAAGCTTGTGAGCAGTTGCGACAAGGCACAACCGATTGTGGAAATCCCCATTTCCAGCCCCGATTATCCTGCGGAGTGGAAGTCGTTACCCGACGCGCCGCCCGTGATATACGCAAGGGGGAATATCGCCCTGTTGCGGGGTAGAAAATTGACGGTTGTGGGATCTCGTCGCACACCTGCCCCTGCCTTAAAGCTTGGGGCGAGGATTTGTAAGGAGCTGTCGGAAGCTGTGACAATCGTTACAGGCACGGCGGACGGCGGTGACGGTGCGGCAATCGAAGGTGCGCTTTCGGGAAATGGTAGAGTGATTTGCGTGTTGGCAGGCGGTTTTTCCGCTTTACCGCAAGCGAGTCTTCAACTTCTAAACGAAGTGGCGAAAAGAGGCTTGCTCCTATCCCCTTACCCTTACGAAACAGAGGTTAGGGCGTTTTCTTACGAGTATAGAAATAAACTGCTGGCAACCCTCGGTGAAGGGGTTTTCGTGTTGGGTGCGGCAGAAAAGAGCGGTGCGCTCATCACGGCAAAATATGCCATGGCGCAGGAGAAACCCATCTTTGCGTTGCCTTATTTTCCAGGCAGCGCGGCAGGCGAGGGTTGTAACAAATTGTTGAAAACGGGTGGAATTTTAACGGAAAATGCGTTGGATATCACCACTCGAATGGGTATAAAAACGGAAGAAAAAACGCGCGTTGTCACCTTGACAGCGGACGAAGAGAAGCTTCTGACGGCGTTAAAAACTTTGGCGGAAGGGCATGCAAGCGAGCTTGCCGCCGCGGCAGGGATTCCACCTTTCAAGGTAAGGGCTGTACTCTCCGCATTGGAAGTCAAAGGCTTGGTAACTGCCTTGGGCGGAAACCGTTACGCGCCCGTGTAACTTAACATTGTAAAAAATTTTTTAAGGATATATAGAATGGATTTAATTATCGTAGAGTCGCCTTCCAAGGCGAAAACTATTTCCAAGTACCTCAAAGGTCAATATCGCGTGGATGCGTCCGCAGGGCACATCCGTGATTTGCCCGTGCACACCTTGGGTGTTGACGTAAAGAACAATTACGAACCTAAGTACGTCAATTCCGAAGGGAAAGAGGACGTTATACGCCGTTTGGTAGATGCGACGAAGAAAGCCGATCGCGTTTACCTTGCAACCGACCCTGATAGAGAAGGGGAAGCGATTGCTTGGCATTTGCAAACGGTGCTTGGGTTGGATGAACAGGGTAAAAACCGTATCGAGTTTAACGAAGTTTCCAAAAACGCAATCGAGGCGGCGTTGAAAAATCCTCGTCAAATCAATTACAGCCTCGTTGACGCGCAACAAGCTCGCCGTGTGTTGGATAGATTGGTGGGGTATAAACTTTCCACCCTCTTAAACCACAAAATTGAGGACAAAAACGGTACGGGTAAGCGCAACCTTTCAGGTGGGCGCGTGCAGTCCGTTGCACTCCGTTTGGTGGTAGAACGCGAACGTGAAATTACCGCATTTGTACCCCAAGAATATTGGAATTTGACAGCGGAATTGCAGGATTTACCCAAGCAGTACTCTCCCTTCAAGGCAATGCTTGAAAAGAAGGGCACGCGCAAGTTTAAACCTTCGTCTGCAGAAGAGACAGCGGCGGTGCTTGCGGCGATTGAGAAGGGGAAATTTGTCGTTTCTAAGACGAAAAAATCCATTTTAAAAGCACATGCGCCTGCACCCTTCACCACCAGTTCCTTGCAACAAGACGCATCGACGAAGCTTGGCTTTACCGCGCCTGAAACGATGACACTTGCGCAACACCTTTACGAAGGTATGGCGACGGAAAACGGTGAACACATCGCATTTATCACCTATATGAGAACGGACTCTACCCGTGTTTCTAAGGAAGCGCAGGCAAAGGCGTTGATGCGTATCCGTGAAGTTTACGGTGACGAATATGCGCCTGAAAAACCCAACTACTACGCGTCGAAAAAGGGCGCGCAGGACGCGCACGAAGCCATCCGTCCTATCGACCTTACCATGACCCCTGACAAGGCGAAAAAGTTGCTTGATAAAAAGCACTATTCCTTGTATAAGTTGGTGTACGAGCGTTTCCTTGCTTCGCAAATGGCAGAGGCGAGATACAATAGTATGCAGATGGAAATCGACAACAGCGGTTATATCTTCAAGGCAAGCGGTAAAGTGATGCTTTTTGCGGGCTTTACGGCGGTATATCAAGACGTAAGCGCGAAGAAGGACGACGAGGATGAAATCAGTTCGGCGAAACTTTTACCCGATTTAAACGAAGGGGATATTTTGGACCTTGTTTCTATGCAAAAGGAACAAAAATTCACCAAACCCCCGCTTCGTTATACGGATGCATCGCTCGTTAAGACGATGGAAGAAAAGGGGATCGGCAGACCTTCCACCTATGCGACCATCATCTCGAAATTGATGCAAAAATACGTTAAAAAAGACGGGAAATATATGTTCCCGACCCCCATTGCGTACGACGTTGTGGATATGTTGCTTGCTTGCTTTGTGGACGTTATGGACGTCGGCTTTACGGCAGGTATGGAAACCCGCTTGGACGACATCGAAGACGGCGGTGTAGAATGGCGCGAGGTTATCGGCAGTTTCTATCCTGGGTTTGAAAGCAACCTTCGTAAAGCATCCGCTTACGGTGACACTTTGACCCAAGAGGTTTGCGGTAAGTGCGGACATTTCATGCTTCGTAGAATGGGCAAATTCGGTAAATATCTCGCTTGTTCGAACTATCCCGAATGCCAAAATATTTTGAGTGAAAGCAAGGAAGAGCTTTCCGCTGTACGTTGCCCGAAATGCGGGGAAAATATGGTGTATAAGAGCGGTAAGTTTGGCCGTTTCTTGGCTTGTCCTAGCTATCCCGATTGTAAATCCACCATGTCCATGCCGACGGATGAAGAACCCAAGCTTGCAGGGCTTTGCCCCGAATGTGGGTCTGCGATGAGCGTGAGAAAATCCAAACGCGGTAAAGTATATTACAGCTGTTTGGGCTATCCCGATTGTAAATTTATGAGTTGGGATATGCCTACGGGTGAAAAGTGTCCCTTGTGCGAAACCGCCCTTGTCAAGACGGCGCGCGGTAACGTGAAGTGCAGCAACAAGGATTGTGATTACAAGATAAAAGCGGAAAAACCCGAAACGAAGAAGGGAAAATCGATGCCGAAGATGGACGACGGTTTCGAACCGCCTCTTTTGGAAGAACCCATCTACTTCGATTACGACGATGCAGGGTATTTCCCCGAAGATTTTGAGGAATAAGTATGAAAGCAAATAAAGTGCTGATTGTCGGCGGCGGTTTGGCTGGCAGTGAGGCGGCGTATTATCTCGCTTCCCGCGGCATTGAAACCACCCTCGTTGAAATGAAGCCGAAAAAATTTACCCCTGCCCATGAAAACGAGGGGTATGGCGAGTTGGTTTGTTCTAACTCGTTAAAAAGTAATGATTTTTACGCCAACGCTTGCGGATTATTGAAGGAAGAGATGCGTATGCTTGGCTCGATGATTATCGAGGCGGCGGATGCAACAAAAGTGCCCGCAGGCGCGGCGTTGGCAGTGGATAGAGAAAAATTCACCGCATATATCACGGAAAAATTAAAAACTTGTCCCAACCTTACCCTTATTTCCGATGAGGTGACCAGTGTGCCTGATACGGAAAAGGAAGGGGGCAGGTATGTGATCATTGCGACGGGGCCCCTTACCTCGGATGCATTGAGCGAGGATATCGCGCGTTTGTTTGGCGGTGGATTGCATTTCTACGATGCATCCGCGCCGATTATTTCCGCAGAGAGCGTGGACATGAGTTGCGCTTTTACAGGGGATAGATACGGCAAGGGTACGGGGGATTATATCAATTGCCCGATGAACAAGGAAGAATATTACGCCTTCGTTGACGAGCTGCTTGCGGCGGAAAAGGCGCACTTGCACGAGTTTGAAAAAGGTGAAATTTTCGAGGGCTGTATGCCCATTGAGGTAATGGCGTCGCGCGGCAGGGATACCTTGCGTTACGGCACCTTAAAACCCGTGGGGCTTTTTGATGAAGATGGAAAACGTCCTTATGCGGTGTTACAGCTTCGCAAGGAAAATACGGCGGGCAGTACCTACAATCTCGTTGGCTTTCAAACAAATTTAAAGTTCCCCGAACAAAAACGTGTCTTTTCGATGATTCCTGCTTTGAAGAATGCAGAATTTTTACGCTACGGTGTAATGCACAGAAATACGTATATTCAGTCGCCTGATGTTTTAAATCGTAATTTTTCGGTTAAGAATAATCAAAGGTTGTTTTTCGCAGGGCAGATTACGGGTGTGGAAGGCTATGTGGAAAGCGCGGCAAGCGGCTTGCTTGCGGCAATCCATATCGCGGATGAAATTTTGGAAAGACCCACCCATGTATTTGATGAACGCACGGTTTGCGGTGCGTTGGAAACGCATATTTCTACCCTCACGAAGGATTTTCAACCGATGAACGCCAACTTTGGTATTCTTGCGCCGATGCCTATGCGTATCCGTGATAAAAAGGAAAGGTACCGCGCATTAGCGGAGAGGGCGATTCAAACGATACAGGACATGAGGAGTTAAGTTATGGAATTTAGAGGTACAACCATTTGCGCAGTAAAGCGTAACGGCGTGACGGCGATTGCCGGCGACGGTCAAGTGACGATGGGTGAATCGATTATTTTTAAAAACACGGCGGTAAAGGTGCGCCGCATCTTTGGCGGTAAAGTGATTTTGGGCTTTGCCGGTTCGGTAACGGACGCATTTGCTTTAACCGAACGTTTTGAGGGGATGCTCAATAAGTTTGGCGGCAATTTGATGCGTTCCGCGGTGGAACTTGCGGAGCTTTGGCGCAGTGATAAAATTGGTAGAAAGTTAGATGCCATGTTGATTACGGCTGACGAAAGCACCCTTTTGATTATTTCGGGTACGGGTGAGGTAATCGAGCCCGACGAAGGCATTTGCGCCATCGGCAGCGGTGGTAATTATGCCCTTGCGGCTGCGCGTGCATTGTACAAGGAAACGGACTACGATGCGGAAACGATTGCGAAAAAAGCTTTGAAAATTGCATCTGAAATTTGTGTTTTCACCAACGATAATATTCGTTGTGAAACAGTGGGCGAATTGGCTGTGAACGCAACCCTGCCCCCTGCGGATGAGAAAAAATCTCGTGCAAAACGCACGAAAAAGGAGGATTAATATGGATTTATCCCCCAAGCAAATCGTATATAGATTAGATAGATATATCATCGGGCAAGACGAGGCGAAAAAGGCGGTGGCAATCGCACTTAGAAACCGTTATAGAAGGGCGCAGCTTCCTCAGGAAATCCGTGAGGAAATTACACCCAAAAACATCATCATGAAAGGCCCTACGGGCGTTGGTAAAACGGAAATTGCCCGTCGTTTGGCAAAGCTTGTGAAAGCGCCTTTTGTAAAAGTGGAAGCGACGAAATATACCGAGGTTGGTTACGTTGGTAAAGACGTTGAGGGTATGATCCGTGACTTGGCGGAATGTGCTTACCGTCTTGTGAAAACGGAAAAGGAAGAAGAGGTAAAATCTCGCGCGACGTCCGCGGCGGAAAAACGTATTTTGCGTTTGCTTGTCGAAGCGAAGAAGGACGAAAAGGGCGACACGGCGAAAGAAGTGTTCGAGGCGGAGCTGTTAAGCGGCTTGCGTAATGGCGCGTACGATAACTTTATGATTGAGATGGAAGTAATCGATGTTCCTCAACAGCCTATGGAATTGATGCCCGGCGCGGCGGCGATTTCCATCGGTAATATTTTCGGGGATATGTTCCCTCAAAAGAAGAAAAAACGCCGTTTGTCGGTAAGAGAGGCGTTTGAAATTGCACTCGCGGAAGAATCGGATAAACTCGTGGATGAAGATGCAATCAAGGCGGAAGCCCTTTACCGTGCGGAAAACGACGGTATTGTTTTCATTGATGAAATCGACAAAATCGCAGGCAAAGGCAATCGCAACGGCGCCGACGTTTCTCGTGAGGGTGTACAGCGTGATATTTTGCCCATTGTAGAAGGTTCGACCGTGGTGACGAAGTACGGTCCCATTAAGACGGACTTCATTTTGTTCATTGCGGCGGGCGCGTTCCACGTTGCGGCGATTGAGGATTTAATTCCTGAACTTCAAGGGCGTTTCCCCGTATCGGTAGAATTGCACAGCTTGACGAAAGAAGATTTTGTGAAAATTTTAACGGAAACGGAAAATTCTCTCGTGTTCCAGTACAGCAAATTGCTTGGCGTGGATAACATCGACTTGCAATTTGACGAAGGTGCGATTGAACGCATTGCAGAGGTGGCGGTAGAGCTCAACTTAACTGCTGAGGATATCGGTGCAAGAAGATTGCACACGGTTATGGAATACCTGCTTGAGGATATTTCCTTTAACGCAGGTGGTGATTATCCTACGTTTACCTTAAACATTGACCGTAAGTATGTAGATGAGCATTTGCAGAAGCTCACGGGGGATAGAAATCTCAAAAAATATATCTTGTAAAAACAATGGATATGCGTCGTAATACTTCGTCAAGCTTACGTTTTCCTTTGGTCACGTACGCCTAGTACGCTCCCTGCAGGAAAGCCACGCTTTCCTTGTCTTACTCGCATCTACATTGTTTTTGGGTGGTAGCACTTTAACGGCGAAAAACTAAAAAAGTATGCGTCGTAATACTTCGTCGAGCTTGCGTTTTCCTTTGGTTACGTACGCCTAGTACGCTCTCTGCAGGAAATCCGCGCTTTCCTTGTCTTACTCGCATCTGCATTGTTTTAAGCAGGTTATACTTCAACAACAAAAATTTGAATAAAAACGAAAAATAGGAAGAAAATATGATTAACATTCCCAAGGGGACAAAGGACGTTTTGCCCCAAGATTCTTACAAATGGCAATATGTAGAAGGTATGGCGCGTGAAGTTGCCCAGCTTTTTAACATCAAAGAAATCCGTACGCCCACGTTTGAACACACCGAGCTGTTTCAACGCGGTGTGGGGGATACCACGGATATCGTAACGAAGGAAATGTACACCTTTAAGGATAAAGGCGACCGTTCGATCACCTTGAAGCCCGAAGGGACGGCAGGTGTTGCTCGTTCTTTCTTGGAAAACGGTATGGCAAACGGTGTTTTGCCTGCAAAAATGTACTACATCATTCCTGCATTCCGTTACGAACGTCCGCAAGCAGGACGCTTGCGTGAATTCCACCAATTTGGGGTGGAAGTGTACGGCTCCGCCTCGGCGCAAACGGATGCGGAAGTTATTTTGACGGCGGACACGTTGTTGAAAAAGCTTGGGCTTAAGATTAAGTTGTATCTTAACTCGATTGGTTGTCCTACCTGCCGTGCGGCGTACAACAAGGCGCTTAAGGATTTCTTTGCCCCTCACTTGGACGAGCTTTGCGCTGATTGCAAAAACCGTTTTGAGAAAAATCCCTTGCGTTTATTGGATTGCAAAGAAGAAAATTGTAAAAAAATCAATGCGGATGCGCCGAAAATTTTAGATTATCTTTGCGAGGAGTGCAGTGCGCATTTTGAAGAAGTAAAGGCTTGCTTGACCCTTGCGGGCGTTGAATATGAAATTGACCCTCGTATCGTGCGTGGGTTGGATTACTACACGAGAACGGTGTTCGAGTTTGTTTCCACCTCGATCGGTGCGCAGGGTACGGTGTGCGGCGGCGGTAGATACGACGCTTTGATTGAACAGCTTGGCGGGAAACCTACCCCTGCGGTTGGGTATGCGGCTGGTATCGAGCGTTTGCTGATGGTAATGGAACAAACGGGTGTGGAAATCCCCGGGGCGTCCGTTCCTACCGTGTATATCGCAGGTATGGATGCGGATTGCCGTAAAAAAGCCTTTGCGCTGGCATCAGAATTGCGTTTGAACGGTGTAAATGCGGAAGTGGATTTGATGGAACGTTCGGTAAAAGCGCAGTTTAAATATGCGGACAAGCTTGGTGCAAAATACGTTGCTGTGATCGGCGGTAACGAGCTTGCGGAAGGCAAAGCAAACGTAAAATGCATGGCAAACGGCGAAAGTGAGTCGGTGGCATTTGAAGATATGGTTACATATTTTCAAGGAAAATAAGGAGGAAATGGTATGGTAAAGTATGTAAATGCGGAAACTTTGGAGGAATTGATTGCAAATACCGATAAAACGGTGTATTGCGATTTTTGGGCAAGCTGGTGCGGCCCCTGCCGTATGCTTGCGCCTGTATTTGAAGAAATTTCCGATAACTACGAGGAGAAAGCAATTTTTGTAAAGATTGATATCGATGAAGAGGATAGTGAGCCTGCTGCAATTAAGTACGGTATTACTTCTATCCCCAACATCATCGCGTTTAAGGGTGGGAAACCCGTGGACAACAGCCTTGGGTTTGTGCCTCAAGCAATGTTGGAAAAATTTGTAGAGAAGAATTTGTAAGCATTTTGCATAATAAAAAGAGCCGTGTAAAACGGCTCTTTTTTTAGTTTTTACCGATTTTTATGTCAAAAGCAACAAGTATATATTAAATGTAAACCAAAGTTGCGCTTTTTTTGGTTGAAAATACCTTATTATGGGTGTATAATGATATCAATAAAACAAGTGAGGTAAAAGTATGACAATAGGAAATAGAATTGTTTCGTTGAGAAAAGAACGGCAATTTTCACAAGAGGAAATTGCGGACAAAATAGGCGTATCAAGACAGTCCGTTTCAAAGTGGGAAACTGACGCTTGCGCGCCCGATGCTTATAATTTAATAGCGTTGGCAAATGTTCTCAATACTAGCGTGGAATATATTGTTACGGGCGAAAGGGGTGCAGAGTCAAAACCGCAAACGAATAAAGAGTCGGTTAAAGTAAAAGATTTGGCGATTTTAGGGTTTATACTTTTGGTCGGTGGTTTTATTATGGCATTCCTTGGTATGTTTTTACATGAAATTTGGTGTATCATCGGTGCATATATTGCAACAACCGGCATAATTTTCGCGCTTGTAAGAAAAAAGAAAACCTTTTGTATAGTGTTTTCTATCATGGCAGTTCTTATCATTGTAACGGTATTACTACTTACATTATAACGGCTCTTTTTTCATTTCAACGCATACCTGGGTGGGGGGAACGGTAAAAATGGAAACATCCGACGGGGGAGGTCCCGTCGGATGTTTAAGTTATAATAAGGGATAGATGTGTGAGCAATTAATAATTTTCAGCGCGTACCTGGAAATATGCCTGAGGATGTGCACAGATAGGGCATACTTCAGGAGCTTTCTTGCCAACTACGATATGGCCGCAGTTGGAGCACT
>JAFVQP010000072.1 GCA_017504735.1 Clostridia bacterium
CGGGAAAAGATCATGCGCTTGCCTTGACGAAGGACGGATACCTTGTTGGATGGGGGGATAAAAGCTGTGGGCAATATGGTACTGAAAAGGCATTAAACGCCTTGACGATGCCTTCGTTTTTGGAAGAACAGTTGGATGTAGAGGCGGTGGCAGGGCTTGCTTGCGGTTACCAAGTAAGTGCGTTGGTGCAAAAGGACGGTAGGGCGTATCTTTGGGGAAATACCAACGCGGTGCGAAATCTTACCGCCTTGAATAATCGATTGACGGACATGCAAACAAAAAAGATAGCATTTACCAATTCCTTGGCGGTTGCGTTATCGTTTGATGGCAGGATAGAAGTGGGCGATGAGGGGGCGTTTCAATCGGCAATTGGGTCGAAAAGTGGGCATATAAACTCGTTCAACGCATACATGGTAGGTGTAAATGCGTTGGATATTGCCACAAGCAATAAGTGTTTGGCGGTGCTTTTGTCGGATGGCGAGTTGTTGGTGACGGGCGCATTTGAGAACGAGGAAGATCGTTTGCCAGTGTTATTGGATGGGGAATATTTCACATCGATAGACGGCGGAACCCGTCATTTTGTCGGGGTGACGAATTTGGGCAATGTGTATGCATGGGGGGATAATTCCTATGGGCAATGTAATCTCCATGCGGAAAAGGCTGCGCGCGCGTATGCGGGGGCATTGCAATCTTACCTCATAAGCGAAGAGGGAAAACTGCTTCGTGCGGTTGGTTTACGGGGGTATATAATGGGCACGGACGGGCGTGGTCGAGACGTCTTCGCACGTATCGTCCACGGCGGAAAAATGACCCTTACCATCGGTGGAGTGGCGGTGTTGGTTTCTTCCGCCATTGCAATCCTAGTAGGGTGTGTTGCAGGGTATTTTGGCGGCTGGGTCGATTTATTGCTTATGCGCCTGACGGAGATTTTTTCCGCAATTCCATTTTTACCTTTTGCGATGCTCCTATCGCAAATCATCAAAAATTACAACGTTTCGGAAACCATGCGTATCTTTATCATCATGTTGATTTTAGGCGCGCTGTCTTGGACGGGTTTGGCACGGATGATTCGCGGGCAAGTTCTCGCGGAAAGAGAAAAGGAGTTTGTCACGGCGGCGCGTGCGATGGGGGTACGCGAGGGGAAAATTGCATTTAAGCACGTTTTACCGAACATTGTGTCGGTGATTCTCGTCAGTATGACCCTAGATTTTGCAGGGTGCCTATTGACGGAGTCCTCGCTGTCCTACCTTGGCTTTGGGGTACAACCGCCTCGACCGACGTGGGGAAATATGCTGTCGGGTAGCAACAATAGCACCGTAATTCAACATTACTGGTGGCAATGGCTGTTTCCTGCGCTGTTTTTGTCTCTTGCCGTGATTTGTATTAACGTAATCGGCGACGCCTTGCGCGACGCCTTGGATCCGAAGGGAAAGGGGGAGTAAAATGGCCTTGCTAGAGGTGAAAAATTTGCAGGTTTGCTTCCATACGCGCAAGGGGATTGTGCGTGCGGTGGAAGGCGCGGCGTTCTCTTTGGATGCGGGAAAGACGCTTGCCCTTGTTGGGGAATCTGGGTCGGGAAAGTCTGTGTCCGCGATGAGTGTTTTGCGGCTTTTAGACGGCAATGGATTTATCGATAAGGGTGAAATTCTGTTCTCGTGCGATGGTAAGCAATTGGATTTGGTAAAGGTGCCGATGGAGCAAATGTATTCGATACGAGGCAATCGAATTTCGGTTATTTTTCAGGAGCCGATGACGGCGCTTAACCCTGTTTTTACCATTGGGAGGCAACTGAGGGAACCCTTTTTAATTCACCGTAATATGTCGAAAAAAGAGGCGCAAGGTGCGGCAATTGAGATGCTGAAGGCGGTGAAAATTCCAAACCCTGAAGGGGTGATGAAGGAGTATGCGCATCGGCTGTCGGGTGGGATGCGGCAACGAATTATGATAGCGATGGCGCTTGCTTGTCAGCCGAATATTTTGATTGCAGATGAACCCACAACTGCCCTTGACGTAACGATTCAGGCGCAAATTTTGCGGTTAATGCGTGATTTGCAGTCGGAAAAGGGAACGGCAATTTTGTTTATAACACACGACTTGGGGGTGGTGCGTGAAATGGCGGATACGGTGGCGGTAATGTACTGTGGCCAGGTGGTTGAACTCGTACCTGCCCCCTACATTTTTACTTTTTGCAGGTATAGCCACCCATATACGGAGGGGCTTTTGCAATCTGCGCCTAGTGCGAAAAAGACGGGGGAAAGGTTGCAGAGTATCCAAGGGAATGTGCCTTCCCCGCATGAGATGCCAACGGGGTGCCGTTTTTCGCCGCGTTGTCCGTATGCGACGGAAAAATGTATCGAACAAGCCCCCGATTTGGTAGAAGTAGAAGAGGGGCACAGCGTACGTTGTTTTTATGCTGAAAAGGAGGTGCGGAGGGGTGCAGGACACCAAAGTCTTATTGTCCGTGGTTGATTTAAAAAAATATTTTCCCATGCGAAAAAAGAATCCCTTTCAAAAGGAACGGCCTTATCTTCGCGCCAATGATGGGATTAACCTTGACATATATGAAGGCGAAACCTTTGGTTTGGTAGGGGAAAGCGGTTGTGGGAAATCTACGTTTGGACGGACGCTTTTACAGTTGCAAAAGCCTACGCATGGGGAAGTGATTTATTTCGGGCGGGGGGAAGGGAAGAATTTGGCGGCGTTGAAACCTGCGGAAATGCGCTCTCTTCGCAAGGATTTGCAAATTATTTTTCAAGATCCGTACTCTTCTTTAGACCCTCGTATGACGGTGGGGCAGTTAATTGAAGAGGGGGTTGCAACCCATCGTTTTTTCAAGAGAGGCTCGTCGGAAATGCGTGGGTATGTGTTGAAAATTATGCAAGAATGCGGTTTGCGTGCGGATATGCTGCATCGATATCCACATCAATTTTCAGGTGGGCAAAGACAGCGTATTAGTATTGCGCGTGCGCTTGCGGTGAAACCTAAATTTGTTGTTTGCGACGAGTGCGTTTCAGCATTAGACGTATCGGTACAATCGCAAATTTTAAACCTATTAACCGATTTAAAAAGACAAGAGGCTTTGACGTATCTTTTCATTTCCCACGATTTGTCTGTCGTAAGATATATTTCAGACCGAATCGGTGTGATGTATCTTGGAAAAATTGTCGAGCAGGGGGAAGCGGACGAAGTGTTTGAAAATCCTCGGCATCCTTACACGATTGCGTTGATTAGCGCAATCCCTACGCTCACGGAGAAAAAGGAAGGGCAAATTTTGTTGGAGGGGCATATGCCAAGCCCCGTTTCACCGCCTGCAGGCTGTCCCTTTCATACGCGGTGTTTTATGGCACAAGAGATATGTCAACGCATACCTGCCCCCATCGTAGAGGTAAAAAGTGGGCATTTTGCGGCTTGTCATTTTGCGCAAATTTCTACCGAGGAAAAACGAAAGATTGCGATGCGCAATCCACAAGGATAAAGAAAAGACCGTCTGCCTAGTGCGAAACGGTCTTTTTTGCTTTAAAGAGGAAAAAGTGTGAAAAATGTAAAAAAACGCAAATACGCGCACGCGTGTGGTAGGAAAATCGTTGACAAATACTTTAAAAAAGTATTATAATATATAGCGTGCAATTTTATGCACATAAAATTTTTTTATTTATCGGAGGATAATCAACAACTACTATGGATCACCTACCCCTAATTATCGCAATAATTGTACTGGTATTGCTTTCGGGTTTTTTCTCGGGCACGGAAACGGCATTTTCCTGTGTGAATAAAATTCGTTTAAAGACCTATGTATCGCAGGGCAAGAAAAATGCGAAAGCGGTGTATAAATTTGCGGACGAGGATTATGACAAATTGGTCACGGCAATCCTCGTGGGTAACAACATTGTAAACCTCACGGCTTCGGCGTTGGGTACGATATTGTTTGCACAACTTATGGTTAATCATCAAGACCTGTCGGCAACCGTTTCTACGATTGTTTTGACCGTGGTCGTATTGCTTTTCGGTGAAATTACACCCAAATATTTTGCAAGTGTATATCCCGAAAAAATGTGTTTTATTTTCTATCCGTTGATGCAGATTTTTTATTGGGTTTTATGGCCCTTTAGTAAAGTGTTCGACTTCTACAAGGCTGGCTTGAAAAAGGTATTTAAGCTTAAGAAGGACGAAACGGTTACGGATGAAGAATTGTTGTCTTTTGTGGAAGAAGCGGAAGAAAGCGGCGCCTTGAAGGAGGACGAATCAGAGCTTGTGCGCTCCGCGCTTGAATTTGACGATTTGAAGGTAGAGGATATCCTTGTGCCTCGCGTCAACGTTTATGCTGCGGATATCGAATCGACGATGGAAGAGGTGTGCGAGCTTTTCAAAAAGACGGGGTATTCCCGTTTGCCTGTGTATAAAGACACGATTGATAACGTTGTCGGCGTTATCCACGAGCGTGACTTCTTCGTAGGATACTTAGGCGGCGAAAAGGAAATCGGGCACTTGGTACAAGAAATTGCATTCACCACCGAACATACGCGTATTTCCGCGCTGCTTAAACAGTTGCAAAAGCAAAAGATACACATGGCGGCGGTTTCGGACGAATACGGCGGCTTGGTTGGTATCGTTACCTTGGAAGATATTTTGGAAGAACTCGTCGGTGAAATTTGGGATGAACACGACGAGGAAGAGGTGCTCTTCGGCGAAATTGCGGAAGGTGAGTACTGGGTGGACGGTAGATTGGATTTGGAAAGCTTTTTCGAAATCTATGAAACGGAAACGGGCGAAACGGAATTCGAATCGAATACGGTCGGCGGCTGGGTGACGGAAGTCTATGGTGGAATTCCTCCTGTGGGCGAGGTTGTACGTTTTGCGGATTTGGAAATCAAAGCGGTTAAAACGACCAAAAAGAGAGTGTTAAAAGTGCGTTCGAAGCGCGTAGAAATCGTAGAGGGCGAAGAAGAATAAGTTTGTAAGGAAGGTGTAAGTTATGGCAAAAATTTTGGTAACGGGCGGCAGTGGGTATATCGGTTCCCACACCGTATTAGAACTTTTGAATAAGAATTACGAAGTAGTGGTTGTGGACAATTTTAGCAACTCTTCTTTCGAGAGCCTTCGTCGTGTACAAAAAATCACGGGTAAGTCGGTTGTTTTTTACGAAGCGGATATCCGTGACGAAGAGAAGATGGACGAAATTTTGTCTGCGCACAAAATTGATGCGGTTATCCATTTTGCAGCGTTTAAAGCGGTTAGCGAAAGCTGTCGTATGCCCTTGAAATATTACGAAAACAACATCAGCGGTACGGTATCCCTTTTGAAGGTATTGGATAAGCACAACGTGAAGAAAATTATCTTCTCGTCGTCGGCAACCGTTTATGGCGATCCTGAACGTTTGCCCTTGGATGAAAATTGCCGTCTTTCTACCACCAACCCGTATGGTAGCACGAAATTGATGATGGAAAACATCATGCAGGATTTGTGGAAGGCGGACAACGAGTGGAATATCATTTTGCTTCGCTACTTCAACCCCGTAGGTTCGCACGAAAGCGGTTTGATCGGTGAAGATCCCAAGGGTATTCCTAACAACCTGATGCCGTTTGTAGCGCAGGTGGCAAGCGGTAAACTTGCTTGTATCAACGTCTTTGGTAACGATTACGATACCCTCGATGGTACGGGTGTGCGCGATTATATCCACGTGGTAGATTTGGCGCTTGGGCATATCGCGGCAATTGAAAATTGCAACGACAGCGGTGTGCATATCTACAACCTCGGTACGGGCCGCGGATACAGCGTATTAGAGATGATTCACGCATTTGAGAAGGCTTGCGGTAAAACTTTACCCTATAAAATTTGCGAACGTCGCCCTGGCGATATCGCATCTTGCTATGCCGCACCCGACAAGGCGAAAAAAGAATTGCATTGGGAAGCGACGCATGGTATTGAAGAAATGTGCGCTTCGCAGTGGAAGTGGCAAAGCGGTAACCCTAGAGGTTATGAAGAATAATCTAGCACAGTTTGCGTATGATAAAGCCTGATGAAATTATCCGTTCCCGTCGAAAGACGCTGGCAATTACCGTCGATTCGTTTGGACGGCTAATCGTGCGTGCGCCCCTTCATTACAGCGAGCAACGGATTTTTTCTTTCATCGAGGAAAAGGAAGGCTGGATTCTTCGCAAAATGGCCGAAGGGAAGGGGGCAGGTATCGAATTACCGCCTGAAAACCTCAATGGTTATCAACTAATGCTCTTGGGTCGAAAGTGTAAAATCTACGTGGTTAATACCGCAAAAGTAACTTACGACAGCGAACAAAGAGTGTTGTATATACCTGAAAAAAATCCCAAAGAACGGCTTGTAAAATGGCTGAAAGACAATGCGAAACGCATTTTCACACAGGTAACGGCGGAAACGGCGGCGCGTATGGGTGCAAGTTATCAATCGGTAGGTATAACCTCGGCGCGTGGGCGTTGGGGGTCGTGTTCGGGAAAGAATGCCATTCACTTTTCTTTTCGTTTGATATATGCGCCGAAAGAGGTGATAGAGTACGTAATCGTACATGAACTTGCGCATACCAAACATCACGACCATTCGAAGGCGTTTTGGGCAGAGGTGGCAAAATTTGTCCCCGATTGGAAGGTCAAACGCGCGTGGCTGAAAGAATACGGCGGTTTGATGGAGGTTTTTTAAAAATTGATTATGAAAAAACAAATACGAAACTTACTTTGTAAAATGCTTTGTATGGCAATGGCGTTTTCCGTGACGGCTTGCTCTACGGGAGAAACGGGGAGCAGTTTGCCTATGCAAAGCCAAACTTCTATCCTTGAAAACAGCTCGGTAACCTCGGAAAAAACCTCTGAAGAGAAAGAGAGCAGTGAGGTTGACAGCGGTGAACAAGGCCCAGGCGGCAATCAAGGCGGCGAAAATAGCGGGGACCAAGAGGATGATGAAGAACTTGGTGGCGGTTCAGGCGGTTTGGGCGGCGAAGTCAGCAAGCCTGACCCTGAAAAAGTGCTTGACCGTGAAGAAACGGACGCTTTGGGACATAAAATTGCCTATTACAAGGACGGTACGTGGGAAGATTTGGGGCGTGTAACTCCCCTTGATTTCACCCCGAAGGCAATGGAAACGCGCATTGGCTATCAAGCGCTTGGCGCAGAAACGCAAGGGCAGGATAAGCAGGGCTTTTACGCGGAATTATTTCATGCGGCGCTTGACTTTTCTCAATCGGGCGCTGACCTTGTGGCGGAAGAAATCAACGGCGGCGATAGCTACGTGCTTGCGAAACTTGACGGTGGAAAATATGCACTGTCAACCAATCAAATGCAGGCAATTTGGCGTACGATGCGACAGGATTGTCCCGAATTTTATTGGCTTAGCACGCAGGTTTGGTTGGTTGACAACGAATTGTGGGTTTGTATCAATGAAGAATATGCGGACGGTGAAAGACGCGCGGATTTGAAGACGAAAATCGAACTTGCGGCTTTAGAATGTGACAGTTATTTGAACGGTAAAATGAGTGAAACGGAGCTTGCCGTTACCATCAACGATTACTTGACTGCGAACGTTACATATGCGTATGAGGCGGATGGCGTTACCCCGTCGGAAGCGGTTTGGGCGCACAATATCGCAGGTTGGGCGGAAAAAGATTTGGGCGTATGTGAAACGTATGCGGAAAGCTACGCTTACCTTTGCGGTTTATTTGGGTTGGAATGTTGGACAGTAGTCGGCGTTGCGGCACAAACAGGGGTTATGTCTGGGCATGCGTGGAATATTTTGAAGCTTGACGGCGAATGGCACAACGTGGACGTTACTTGGAATGACGGTTTTGAAACGAGCAGTCCTGAATTTTTAACCCGTGAATGGTTTGGCGTTGGTGCGACGGAATTTTCGCATAGCCATCTTGCGGACAGCACTACGGGCGTAGGAATGAGCTACCAAGTACAGCTTCCTAATCTTTCCGAAAAGGAGCTTTCGCCCGTTTTATTGAAAGAGGATGATCAAGAAGCCGTGATGGTTTCTTCCATCGATAAAGCGTTTGAAAAAATGACAAATGCAGGGGGCAGGTACGAGATTACACTCTACCCCGACAGCAATGCGCAGGTGAAAGCGAACAAGGTGATTTACCCTCAAAAAGACGATTTTACCACGGCAACGTTACCAAACGTAGAGGAAATTACCATTGTCGGCGAGCGTTACGTGACGAATGCGCAGGTTGGCTCGTATATTGCGGCAACCTTGCAAACGAGTGCGGATATTTTACTGCAAAGCGATTTGTGTTTGGTAGGGTTTGACTTGTATGCAAATTCGTTAAACCTCGGTGCAAACACCTTGGTTTTGGCGGATGATACTGCTTTGCAAACGAGCGTTGTCGGTGCTGTCGGTTCACTGGTGGAAGTGTCGGCTGGCGACGGTTATGCGACGGCGCAAGGGATTCACGTGGATGGGTTGGAGCTTGTTTCGGGTAGTTTATACACCTTAAACACCTTGACTGCGCAAACGGTATATTTGCATGCAAATACGTTGCTTGTGCATCAAAGCGCGGCGAATATCACCATTGCGAACTTGCTCTGCGATTATGCAGGGGCGAACATTATCACGACGGCTACGACGGGGGACACGGTGATTACCCTTGGCAATATCGGCGGTATCGACGGGCTTCCTGTCAAGTCGTTGATGCTTGACGTTCGCTTTACGGGTATGGAAAACTATCCTCAAATTAGCGTGACGGGCAATATTTTAGGGCGATTTATTTTAGCGATTACGGGTACGGTTTCCGTATTGGATGCAACGCCCATTACAGGTACTAATTTCAACGGTAACGCGGTTGCGTTGGTTTCGCAAATCGTTACGAAAGACGAATTTTCGGTAGGCTTTACCGCAAATAATACAATTACTCTTGTTGGCTACGTTTACGATTCGGCTGTAGGCGCGGTAAGAGTTTGGTAAACTAGGTTTGAAATGCTACGCATTGTGGTATAAATAAGCAAAAGAAAAAATTTTTCCGAAAGAGGAAGTATGTTAGAATTAAAAAATATCGGCTATCAGGTAAAAGATGAGCTGGGCGAAAAACAAATTTTAAAAGATGTAAATTTGACCTTGGACGAGCGTTTTGTGGCGTTCACAGGTCCAAACGGCGGTGGTAAATCTACCCTTGCAAAGGTGATTGCAGGCATTATTAAGCCGACGGAAGGCCGTATTTATTTAGATGGTGAGGACATCACCGATTTGTCCGTGACGGAACGCGCGCAAAAGGGGATTTCCTACGCATTTCAACAACCCGTACGCTTTAAGGGGTTGACGGTGCGCGATTTAATCAATATCGCGTCAGGGAAAACCCTCAAGGTGTCGGATGCTTGCGCCTACCTTTCCGAGGTGGGGATGTGTGCGCGCGATTATATCGACCGTGAAGTAAACGCTTCGCTGTCGGGCGGCGAGTTAAAGCGTATCGAAATCGCTACCATTTTGGCGCGCGGGACCAAGCTGTCGGTGTTTGACGAACCCGAAGCAGGGATCGATCTTTGGAGTTTCAACAGCTTGATTAAAGTGTTTGAAAATATGTACGAAAAGACCAAGGGGAATATTTTGATTATTTCCCATCAGGAACGCATCTTAAATATTGCGGATAAAATTGTGGTAATTGCAAACGGTCAAATCCAAAACGTGGGCAAAAAAGACGACGTTTTACCCAAGCTTTTGGCGGCGGAATCCTGCAAGGTTTTGACGGATAAAATTTAAAACGGAGGGGGCAGGTATGGATTCAATACAAAAAGACTTATTGTTACAAATTGCCGATTTACACGGTACCCCCGAAGGTGCGTTCAACATTCGCGCAAACGGTGAAAGCCAAGGTAGAAACTCTACGGCAAACATAGAAATCGTATCCAAAACGGATGGTAAATCGGGTATTGACATTTTTATCAAACCGAACACGAAAAACGAGAGTGTGCATATCCCTGTGGTAATCAGCAAGGCTGGTTTGCAAGAGGTGGTATATAACGATTTTTACATCGGTGAGGGTGCGGACGTTGTGATTGTTGCAGGTTGCGGTATTCACAACTGCGGCGGCGTGGATATGACTTCGCGCCACGACGGCGTTCATACTTTCTACGTAGGTAAAAATGCGAAGATTAAATACGTCGAAAAGCATTACGGCGACGGGGACGGGCTCGGTAAAAACGTGATGAACCCCGAAACGGTGGTGCATTTAGACGAGGGCGCGCATATGGAGATGGAAACCACCCAAATTAAGGGGATTGACTCGACCAAGCGTATCACGCGCGCGGATATGAAGGCGGGCGCAAACTTTATTGTAAAGGAAAAACTTTACACCCATGGTACCCAGGTTGCGGATACCGATTTCGTGGTGGATATGGATGGTGAAGGCTGTCGTGCGGATATTATGTCGAGATCGGTTGCGGCTGGAAATTCCGTGCAGCATTTCGTTTCAACCATGAACGGCAATGCGCCTTGTCATGGACACACCGAATGTGACGCAATCATTATGGACAGCGCAGCGGTAACGGCGGCGCCCTGCTTGACGGCAAATCATATCGATGCGGAATTGATTCACGAGGCTGCAATCGGTAAAATTGCAGGCGAACAGCTTATCAAACTGATGACCCTTGGGTTGACTGAAAAGGAAGCGGAAGAATATATCATTAAGGGATTTTTACACTAAAAATCCCTTAAGTGAAGTTTTGCTAGTGCAAAGTGAAGTTCTTGCCAAGAGATAAGTTTTTCGCTTTGCGAAAAGTGAAGTTTGCCCGATGGGCAAGTTATTGCAAGTATTCATAACAGCCACAACTTTTTACCGAAGGTAAAAAACTTCACTGCGTGGGAAGCGCAACTTCACTGACGAAGTCAACTTCACTGTGGCATAGCCACAACTTCACTTTTATACAAATGAAATAAAAATTATCACATATATCAAAGGAGAATATAAATCATGAGTGAACTTGCTTACAAAAGAACGAACGTCTATGAAAAAGCGGACGAAAAGTTGATGAAATAAATCTTCAACTATGCAGAAGGCTACAAAACCTTCCTTGATGAAGGTAAAACGGAACGCGAAGTATGTGCGTACGTAGTGGCAGCTGCGGAAGCGCAGGGCTACAAACCTTTCACGTTCGGTACGAAATTGAACCCTGGTGACAAGGTGTATTACAACAACCGCGGTAAAAATTTATACCTCATCCGCATCGGTAAAAACGACGTTGCAAAGAACGGTGTGCGTATCATTGCATCCCATATCGACAGCCCCCGCATTGACTTGAAACAAGTACCTCTTTACGAAGCGGAAGGCATTGCGCTTGCAAAGACGCACTACTACGGCGGTATTCGTAAATATCAGTGGACGACCATTCCTTTGGCGTTGCATGGTACGGTAATTTTGAAGAACGGCGAAAAGCTTGACGTGAAAATCGGTGAAGACGACAACGATCCCGTATTCTACATCAGCGACTTGCTTCCTCACTTGGCGGCAAAGCAAAGCGCACGCCCCCTTGGCGAAGCAATCGAGGGCGAAGGCTTGAATATTTGGTTTGGTAACATTCCTTACACCGCTGCTGGAAACGATAAGGATAAGACGGTTAAGGAAAATATCTTGAAAATTCTCAACGAAAAATACGGTATGGTAGAAGCGGATTTCTTGAGCGCAGAACTTTCCCTTGTGCCTGCATACAAGGCAAAGGATATCGGGTTTGATCGCGCGTTGATTGGTGCATACGGCCACGACGACCGCGTTTGCTCCTACCCTGCATACACCGCATTGTTCGATGAAGCTTCCGACGAAAATACGGTTATGGTTGTTCTTGCGGATAAAGAAGAAATCGGCAGCGAAGGCGTTTCCGGTATGCAATGCGCAATTTTCACCGACTTGTTGGACGAAATCGCACGTTCGGCAGGTGTTTCCTCGGCGGCTATGCGTGCAAACTCTATGTGTCTTTCCGCGGACGTAAACGCAGGCTTTGACCCCAACTTCCCCGAAGTTTTGGAAAAGCAGAATGTAACCTACGTTTCCCACGGTGCAGGCGTGACGAAGTTCACGGGCGCGCGCGGTAAGAGCGGTTCTTCCGATGCAGATGCTGAATTTGTTGGCTATCTTCGTAAATTGTTCGACGATAACGGCGTTATTTGGCAAACGGGCGAGCTTGGTAAGGTTGACGTTGGCGGCGGCGGTACGGTTGCGAAGTTCATTGCAAAAATGAACATCAGCACCATCGATATCGGCGTAGCGGTTATTTCGATGCACGCACCTTACGAAGTTGTATCGAAAGCGGACGTTTACGAAACCTATCTTGCGTTCCGTGCATTCATTAAATAAGTAAATGAGCGTACCAGGTACGCGTTGAAATGAAAAAATAACTATAAACAAACAATCGGGTTGGGTATCGAAGTGATTTGATACCCAACTTTTTTGTGAAATATCGGGAAATATCTTGACATATACGCGGAAATCCGTTATAATAATTTTGCTAAACCAACTGAATTTGAAAAATCGCCTTATTATCCAAGGGGGTATTATACCCTTTTTGTCTTTTACATAGTGAATTTGATAAAAATGCAAATTCCACTTGTAAAAGGCAAGGCGACCTTGTTGTATTCAAGTTGGTTTAGCGACTCGGAGTTTGCGTTTTTTGTGCGTGGCTTCGGTCGCGCACTTTTTAATTTCAAGTGAACCATACAACAAAAAAAGTAGGAGGTAAAAATGATACTGGAATTAAAAAATATTGACAAATCCTTTGGCGAAAAAGAGGTTTTAAAAGGGGTTTCTTTTACAGCGGAGGGCGGTAAAGCCTTCGGCTTGTTGGGGAGAAACGGTGCAGGAAAAACGACGACCATTCGTATCCTTATGAACGTCTTTCCCGCCAACAAAGGCGAGGTGTTGATAGACGGAAAACCGATTAATTACGACGAAATTGGTATCGGTTATTTACCCGAAGAGAGAGGCTTGTACCCGAAAAAGGTGATTGTTGAACAGTTGGTGTATTTTGCCGAGCTAAAGGGCATGGATGGGAAAGAGGCGGTCAAAGCTGTTGATTATTGGTTGGATAGGCTGGGAATGAGCGAGTATCGCAACAAGCGTCTGGATACCTTATCGAAAGGCAACCAGCAAAAGATACAGTTGATTACTGCGCTTGCGCATAACCCGCATATCGTTATTTTGGACGAACCCTTTTCAGGGCTTGACCCCGTCAACGCAATGCTCTTAAAGGACGTGGTAAAGGAGCAAATCGCACAAGGCAAAATCGTTTTATTTTCCAGCCATCAAATGGGCTACATAGAAGAATTTTGCGACAGTATCGCCATCATCAATGCGGGCAGGGTTGCGATTAGCGGGGATTTACACGAGATAAAGAGAAATTATTTGCGTGATAAATTGGTGGTAAGCACGACCGACCCTGCGCCAATTAAGGCGGATTTTGGCGAGGCTTGTAAGGAGCGTGAGGACGGAACGTTGCTGATTCAACTGAAGGATCCCGCTGAAAAGAAAACCATAATGAAACGGCTTGTGGAAGATTACGATATCGACGAAGTAAAGGTGTTTGAACCGTCGCTTAACGATATCTTTGTGGAATACGCAGGCGCGCAGGTATAAGGAGATAGAGCGATGAAACAGTTTGGAAAAATTCTAAAATTTGAACTCAAAGGCTATCTTAAAAACAAAATTTTCGTGGGAATCACGATATTCCTTGTGGTGGCAATTGCCGTAGCGATGTTCTTCCCCAACATTCTATCCTTGTTTAAATCGGAAGACGGGGGAACAACCGACCCGACGGATCTTCCCGTTATGCTTGTGTATGCGGAAGATGAAACCCTTTCAGGGGTTGTAAAGGAGTATTTCACGGAAAGCTTTACCGCATATAACGTGACGGTTGCAAGCGGTACGGTGGAAGAGGTTAAGTCGCAAATCACGTCGGGTGAAGCGGAGTGCGCATTTGTGCTGAACAGCTTTCACTCGTACACCTATTACGTCAACAACTTGTCCATGTACGATACGAATACGGCAATTGCCGACAGCGTACTGCAAGAGGTGTATAGGATAACTGCGATGGCGCAAAACGGTTTAACTTCCGATCAAATCGGTGAAATTATGTCGGTGCAAATCGCGAGTGAGGTAAAACCTCTTGGTAAGGATCAGGTGCAAAACTTTTTCTATACGTATATCATGATTTTTGCGCTGTATATGGTTATTTTGCTTTACGGGCAAATGGTTGCGACGAACGTTGCCACCGAAAAGAGTTCGAGGGCGATGGAACTTTTGGTAACGAGCGCGAAACCGACGGCAATGATGTTTGGTAAAGTACTTGCCTCGTGTATCGCAGGGTTGATACAGTTGATTGCCATTTTTGGGTCGGCGCTCCTTTTCTACAACGTCAACAAGGCGGCGTGGGGGGATAATATGATTATTCAATCGATTTTCAACATTCCCGTCGATCTGTTTGTGTACATGCTTGTATTCTTTATCCTTGGTTTCTTGATATACGCTTTTCTTTACGGTGCGATCGGCTCGACTGCGTCGAAGCTGGAAGATATCAACACGTCGGTAATGCCGATTACCTTCTTGTTTATCATTGCATTTTTTGTGGTAATCTTTTCCATGTCGAGTGGGGAACTTGACACTATATTGATGAAAGTATGCTCGTATATTCCCTTCACTTCGCCGATGGCTATGTTTACCCGTCTTTGTATGAGTACGGTGGCGTGGTATGAAATTGCCATTTCGATTACAATTTTGGTTGGCTCGACCATTGGTATCGGTATTTTGTCTGCGAAAATTTATCGTGTGGGCGTTCTTCTTTACGGTACGCCTCCGAAAATCGGTACAATTATGAAAACCGTATTTAAAAAACAATGATTTATGGTAAATGGCATAAAAAAAGCTGTTGCAAGCGCAACAGCTTTTTTGTTTTACGTTGTAAAAATTATTCTATCGAAACACCGTTTTCGTCGCGGATAAATTTCGCCGCATAGAAAGCGGAAATACCCTTTTCCATTTCTTCGTAATCGGACTTTTTGAAACATTCGCACGAGGAATGCATTGCAAGCTGGGGCAAACCGATATCGACGCCAGGGATACCGAAGTTGCGTGCGATTTGTGTGCCGAGCGTACCGCCGCTTCTTACGTCCGAACGGTTGAAAAACACCTGATACTTCACGTCAGCGTTGTCAAACACCATCTTCACCATTGCGGAAGAGAGCGCATCCGTCACGTATGCTTTGTTTGCGTGGTTTTTGATAACGATACCGCCGCCCATCACCGTCTTGTTGGTGGTGTCCGACTTTTCAGGATGGTTGGGGTGTACAGCGTGTGCGTTGTCTATCGAGAGCAGGAAGGAATTGCCGAGCGCTTTGTAATATTCATTGTCGTCAAAGCGGAAGGAGTACGCAATTCTACGCAGTACGTTTTCCAAGAAATTACCGCCTGCACCCTGCGCGGTGTTATTGCCGATTTCCTCGTTATCAAGGCAAGCAGCAACGCAAATCCCTACCCGTTCTTCACTAGGGTTAAGGGTGTTTAAGGAGGAGAATACGCTGGTCAAATTGTCAATGCGGGGGGATGCCAAAAATTCGTCGTTTACGCCAAACGAATAGGGCATGTCTGCGTTCACGAGGTATAAATCGTAGGAAAGTACCCCTTCGCCTGCGATTTTTTCAATCAACGTTTCATTGTTTTCTACGTCGTTTGCCATACCAAGCAGAGCCTGCAAATCCACCTGCGGATTGAGGGCGAGCTTTTCATTTGCATCACGGTTTTGGTGGATAGCCAAAGAGGGGATGGTCAGTGTAAACGGGGAGAGTACGTTTTCCGTTTGTAAACGGTTTCCATCACGGCGTACCACGCGTCCTGCAACTTTTAAGGGTCTGTCCAAGAAACTGTACCAAAGCCCGCCGCCGTACGTTTCCACGTTTAAGGTTGCGTAAAACGCCGATTTTTGTACGGGGTTTTCTTTCAATTTTAAAGCGGGGGAATCGGTGTGCGAAGCAACGATTTTATACAAAAAGTCGCTGAGCGAACCCACGGTAAAAGCAATGATTGCGCCGTCGCGCGTTACGTAATATTTTCCGCCTTCTTCCAAAGCCCAATCGTCCGTTTCGGAAAGGGTGGTAAAGCCTTGCTCGTCAAGCAAAGCCTTGGCGTTTTCCACTGCGTGGAAAGCGGTGTAAGATTTTTCTAAAAATGCGTTTAATTTTTCCATAAATACTCCATGTATCGGTGTGTTTTGTCACGCCTATATCATTGTAACACCTTTCACGCCATTTGACAAGCCTTTTGCGAATTTTCCTGTGAAAATTTCTTCATTTTTTCACAATAAGTTATTGGTTTGTACACAATATTATGGTAAAATGTGAAAAATGAGAGAAAAATAGTAAAACGGCTTAACAATAATTGACAAAATGTTTACAATATATTATAATACATGTAAAATTAATATACGTGAGGATAAAAATGGCTAGTAGAACAAAAAATTTGAAGACGGAAAAACGCGCAACCGGCAATGAAAAATATCTCAATGATATTTTTACGATGATGAAACATATGGATAATTTGACGATTGCGGATAAGAAAACTCGCTTTAACAACACGGAAATGCGTATGATTGGCGAAATTATGGCATCGCGTTACGTGGGGAAACGTTTGATTTCTACGCAGCTTGCGCAACTTTTAGGGATTACCCGTTCGGCGGTGTCGCAAATTGTAAACCGCTTAGAAGCACAAAATATCGTAAAGCGTGTTGCTGACGAAGTGGATAGAAAAATTGCATACATAGAAATCACGGAAGAAGCCTTGGAAACATACGGGGATGACTTGAAGATTTGTGTAGACTTTATCGGGCGTGTTGTTGACAAATTCGGCGTGGAAAAATTCAACAATATGTGTGCGGCGTTTGAAGAATTCTGCGCCGTGGCAGAGGTTGAACAGGCAGACTTCGTTGCAAAGAGAAAATATACGAAGTAAACGTTATCAAAAAACGAAAGAAGGGAGGGGAGCCTCCCTCTTTTGTGGCTATGGAAGGTGAAATATGTTACAGTTAAAAGGTATTCAAAAAGATTATAAGACGGCTGGGTTGACGGTGCAGGCTCTGAAAGGGGTGGATTTGCGTTTCCGCAAAAATGAATTTGTGTCCATTCTCGGCCCGTCTGGATGTGGTAAAACCACAATGCTCAATATTATCGGCGGGTTAGACCATTATACCTCGGGTGATTTGGTGATTTGCGGAAAATCCACCAAGGACTACAAGGATCACGACTGGGACGTGTATCGTAACCACCGAATCGGGTTTGTTTTTCAATCGTACAACCTTATCCCTCATCAATCGGTGCTTGGCAACGTAGAAATTGCGCTGACCATTGCAGGGGTAACGAAAGAGGAAAGAAGGGTGCGCGCGCAGGAAGCCTTGAAAAAGGTGGGGTTAGAACGTGAAATGAACAAAAAACCCAACCAGCTTTCGGGCGGTCAAATGCAGCGTGTTGCCATCGCGCGTGCGCTTGTGAATAATCCCGAAATCTTACTTGCGGACGAACCCACGGGTGCGTTGGATACGGTAACGAGTGTGCAAATTATGGATTTGATCCGTGAAATTGCAGGCGAACGCTTGGTTATCATGGTTACGCACAACCCCGAACTTGCGGAAGAATATTCCACCCGTATCGTGCGTTTGCAAGACGGGCTCGTGATTGCTGACAGCAACCCTTACGACGGCGAAGGGGGGCAGGTATGGGACGAAGTGCCTGACAACTTAGATGGCAGTGCGCCTGTGGAAGAGGAAAAGGTAGCTGTTGAGGAAACGGCGGTAGAGTCGATTGCCCTTGCGGTGGATAAAAAAGAGGAACGGAAAGCGGCGCGCGCGGCAAAACGTGCAGAACGCAGAAAACGTGAAAAATCTTCGATGTCGTTTAAGACTTCGCTTGGTTTGAGTGCGAAAAACCTTTTGATGAAAAAGGGCAGGACGGCGGTAACGAGCATCGCAGGCAGTATCGGTATCATCAGCGTATGTTTGGTGCTTGCGCTTTCCAACGGTTTTAACAATTACATATTAAAGACGGAAGAAGATATGCTTTCCTACAACCCTATTGAGATTGAGGAAGTAACAATGAACATTGACGCCATTATGCAGGGTATGACCTCGCGGGAGGAAATGCCTGATTTGAGCAAGTTGAAAGATAAGGTGTACGTCAATTCCTTCTTGACCAATATGGCGAAAGGTATGCAGGTAAAAAATGACCTCTCGGATGATTATATCGCATACTTAGAGGCGATGCCTAAAGAGTATTATACCGCAATTCAGTATAATTACGGTGAAAATCTTACCAGCAACCTTTACACCGAGGTCACGTTTGGCAGCGGTGAAAATAGCACAAAACAAATTTTATCCCTTACCTCGTTAAAGGAATCGTACGTGCAAAAGCTGAAGGAAATGGACAAAACAGAAAGTCAGCAGTATGCAGATCTTGCAGATTACGTTGATTTTTTGGGGTCGGTTGTCAACAAAATGCCCGGTACGGCGGATTTCACAGACGAACGCTTTAACAATTATGTGTTAAGTCAGTACGACGTTTTGAAAGGTGATTTCCCGAAGAACGAAAATGAAGCGGTGCTGGTAATCGGACAAAACAACGACGTTACCGACCTTACCTTGGTGCAACTTGGCTTGTTGTCGGAAGAGGAGTTTTTCACCTCGCTTTACTCGAAGGATAATGTGCAAACGGATCCTGTTCCCTTTGAAAAAATTATCGGTAAAACGTACACCTTGTACAACAATGATGCGCTTTATACCAAAAATGAAGGGGGCATGTACGCGTTTACGTATGCGGGAAGCCGTGATACGTTGGATGACGTAAATGCGAAGGGTGAAAAAATCGGTACGCAAATTAAAATTGCGGGGGTCTTGCGTTTGAAAGAAGACAGAAGCTCTGGCTGTCTTTCCAGTGGTTTAAACCTCACGGAAAAAGTGGTGGAAGACTATATTGATGCCAACCTTCAATCAGAAATTTGTCAGTGGGTAAACGACCCTGCAAACGAGGCTGACTTGCAGAGGCTTGAGGCGAATTTGCTGAAAAAATATGCCGTACAAATTTATAAAGGTGATTTCACTGCAATCAAGCGTGCGCTTGGTGCTGAGAAAACCATCAGCGATATTGGTATCTATACCGAAAGCTTCCAGACCAAGGATTTGTTGTTGGAGTATTTAGAGGATTGGAACCGCACGCACACGGAAGAACAACAGGTGAAATACACCGATACCGTCGGGTTGATGATGGGTATGGTGGAAACGATGCTCAATGCAATTACTTACGTGCTCGTGGCGTTCACCTCCATTTCCCTTGTGGTATCCTCGGTCATGATTGGTATTATTACCTACGTATCGGTTGTAGAACGTGTTAAGGAAATCGGTGTTTTGCGTTCACTGGGTGCGAGAAAGAAAGACATCAAAAACTTGTTCAATGCGGAAACCTTCATCATCGGTCTTGCATCAGGTGCAATCGGCGTGGGGGTAAGTTATGCAATTTGCTTGGGTATCAACGCCTTGCTTGGCGTATTGACGGGTATTTCTACCCTTGCGTCGTTGCCTATCGGCTCGGCAATTACGATGATTGTAATTAGTATTGTATTAACGTTAATCAGCGGGTTAATCCCTGCCAACGCGGCGGCGAAGAAAGATCCCGTGGTTGCGCTTAGAACAGAATAACTTGATAAAAACGGACGGATTTATCGTCCGTTTTTTCGTTCAATGCATACATGGTGTGCCTAGATATCAAAAAAGGTATAATTTTTTTACGAGGGCGCATACTGCTTTCAGGAGGGAAAGATTATGCGTATTGCAAATATTATTGCCTATATTTTGGTTATTGTCGGCGCAATCAATTGGGGTTTATTCGGTTTATTCGACCTCAATTTGGTTTCCAAGGTCTTTGCTGGCGCGCGTACCGCAGGCTCGGTTATCGTTTATACGGTGATTGCGATTGCGGCACTTTGGCTGATTCTCTCGCCCTTTATCACGGGCGGTGTTCTTTGGCTTAAAAACAGACAGGCCGAACGCTAACAGTCAAGCAAAATAGAAAAACGGACTTTCCCTTTGCGGTGAAGCCCGTTTTTTTATCGAAACTTTCGTGTAAATATTGACTTTTTCCTACATGCGTAGTATAATAATACTACTAACAAAGGGGGATTTCCCCGAAGGAGAGAACTATGTTACATTCATTATTGCTTGGCACAGGCGCAATCGTCGGTATTGTTGCAGGTGTTGTGGTGCTGATTTTGGCGATTGCCATCATTGGTTGGTGGATTGGTACGCGAAATGATTTCGTGCGTCTTAAAAACCGTGTGGAAGAGGGTATGTCCACCATTGACGTGTATTTGAAAAAACGTTTTGACTTAATTCCTAATCTTGTGGAAACGGTTAAAGGCTATGCAAAGCACGAAAGTGAAACCTTGGAAAAGGTAGTTGCCGCGCGCAACCTTTCCATGGGCGCAAAGACGGCTGAGGAAAAAATGGCGGCGGCAAACGGGCTTTCGTCCTCGCTTCGTACTTTATTTACGGCAATTTCTGAAAGCTATCCCGAATTGCACGCCAACACCAACTTCTTGGATTTACAGCAACAGTTGAAAAATATCGAAGGCGAGTTAGAAAGTGCGCGCCGTTATTACAATGGCGTTGTAAAATCCTTCAATACGAAGTTAGAATTGTTCCCTGCGAACATTGTTGGGAAACGTATGGGCGAGGATTATACGAAGAAAGCGTATTTCGAATTAGACAGCATGGAAGAACGTCAAAACGTAAAGGTGTCCTTTTAAGAGGTAATATAGATGAAAACAATGAAAAAACGGCGCGTATTGCACGCATTTCTTTGCCTGCTTTTATTGTTTGCGATGTTATTCCCTTGTGTGCTAAAAATGGAAAATAAAAGGGGCATGTCTGCGTTGACAGCATCTGCGGATACGGCTGGCAACCCTGAAATCGACGTGGAACAATATGACGTGTATATGCGCGTACATACAGATCGAAAAATAGCGGTGTGCGAGCGGATAAGAGTGCGCTTTTTGGACGACGACCTGACGATGTTTTATCGTTCCTTGCCTACGGACGGCGCACGTTATGAAAATATCGAGGCGCGGTGCGAAGGGAATGAGGAGTTTTACTTCTATATAGCAGACAACGAAGAGGGCGGACCTTTTATTGACGTAAACTGTGTCGGCAATGCGGACCTGGGTAGGGTATGGACGTATGAAATTACCTACACGATGGAACAAGGCACGAACAAAGTGAAAAACGGAATGGGCATTGACGTGGTCGGGTTTGGCTGGATGGTGCCCTTAAACAACGTATCGGTGACGGTCGATTTCCCGACAAAACCTCTTTCCGCACAGGTTTATACCGACGTATTTGGCTCGGTAAGTCAAAATACGGTAAAGGAAACGTGGCTGAGCGATACTAGTTTACTGTTGCAGGCGGACCGTTTGGGGCTTGTGTATTCGGATAAATACGATGAAAAAGTTGCAGGCGGCATCACTTTGCAATTTACCTTGCCCAAAGGTACCCTTGACGATTACCACGCATCGCGTGCATTTACACCCGATATGTGGAAAATTTTACTTGGCGTAGGGGTTGCCATTGCGGTGGCAGTTTTGGTGGCGGTTCTTCTTGGTCACCGCCGAGAGCTGGTTACCGTGGTTAATTTATCACCCCCCAAGGGGATGGACCCGATGAAAATGGGGAAATGGATTGATGGCACGATGAATCAAGAGGACATCACCTCGATGATTTATTATTTCGCAAACAAAGGGTATTTGACCATCGACTTTACGGACGAAAATGATCCGATGTTGATTACCAAATACGACACTTTGCCTAAAACAGCTCCGATATACGCAAAAACTTTATTTGATGGTTTGTTCAATAGTGCAAATGCTTGGCAGGATGAAAAAGCGGCGATTGAGGGCGTTCCTTACCGCTGTATCAAGGTGTCAGAATTGACGGGGAAATTTTTCGAAGCGTCACAAACGGCGGTGAAACAAGTGCCCGACGTGCCACCCATGTACGAGAAGAAATCGATTGTAGCCTATTTAAGCGGGCCTATTTTAGGCTTATTGTTGGCTGTATTCATTCCCCTTATCGTATCCTTGCGTATTGGCGGCGGATACTACTACATGCTTGGTGTAGTTTTCTTGTTCCCGTTGGCGGTGATTGCATTGTTGGGATATCTTATTGAAAATTACCGTTACAAATGGAAAAAGAATAAACGCCTTTTGATATATGGTATAGAGTTGGCGGTTGCCGTTTTGTTTAGCATATTGTTCATTTTTGCAATGGCGGAACACGTGTTGACGGGTTACGAAAAGTTATTGCTTACCATCGGTGTATTTACAACGGCGTTTATTACGTCGGGGAAACTTTGTCGCAGTGAAGCGTATTTAAAGGAATTAGAGGATATCCTTGGGTTTAAAGAGTTTATCGTTGTGACGGAAGAGGATAAAATTAAGGTAATGTTGGAAGAAAAGCCCGAATTGTATTACGACGTTTTACCTTATGCACAAGTGCTGGGTGTCACGGACGAATGGGAAGGCAAGTTCAAAAACTTGCTGATTCAACCCCCTTCCTGGTACTATTCTACGGGCGATTTGACCTATTTTGATTGCTATTTAATCAATCGTTGTTTAACTCGTTCAATGATGATTTCTATGGCACGTCTAGCTACGGAAGCGGCTAGCAAGGGTGCAGGTAGCTTTGTCGGACGCAGTGGTGGCGGTGGAAGTTTTGGCGGCTTTGGCGGCGGCGGCTTCGGCGGCGGTGGCGGCGGCGCAAGATAAGTAAAAACGATATAAGTATAATAAAAATACCTCGCAAGCAAACTTGCTTGCGAGGTATTTTTTACAAGAAATTATTTTTTAATATTCGGGTTTGCGAGCACGGGGGAATTCGTTGCAAAGCGTCTTACCGATTCCACAGCGTTTTGGCAAAGGCGCTTATTTTTATAATGTTCGCCCAAGCAAAGGAGCTGACCATTGCTGTTGAGCAATTTATAGATATAATCACCGCGCTTGGTTAATACGATGCGGAAATTGCCTTTTTCAATGTTTGCCTTATGCGTTTGAATACCGTTGACTGCGCCAACGTAGGTTGTATATTCTTCGCTGGCAAGCAAGCGTTCGCCGTTATTTGCAAACAATTCGAAGGTGTAAACCTTTTCACCTTCAGGGGAGTCGGTACAATCGATTACCCACTTGCCCTTGCAGCCTTCTTTCAAAGGTGCGATAGGGGTATCGTCTTCAACGGGTACTTTCACCACTTGATATTGTACGTTTTCGTCCAAAATTGCCGTTTCCGCAAAGCGTTTTGCCGAAGCAATTGCCGCTTCGCAACGTGCTTTCGTTGCATAACCTTCACCCAAGCAAAGAAGCATATTTTTACCGCTGAGCAACTTGAAGATGTATTCGCCGCGCTTTGACATGGTGATGCGGAAATTGCCCTTCAAAATGTTGTTCTTGTGCGTTTGGATACCGCGTACTGCGCCATTGTAAGAGGTGTATTCTTCACTGGTCAACAATTTTTCGCCGTTGGATGCGTGCAGTTCGAAGAAATACATTTCTTCTTCCGATTTGTCTTCGGTTACAAGACGGCAAATTACCCATTTACCTTTATATCTTGCTTCCTGATCGGCTGCATCCTCTTCGTAGAAGTCGATGTCGGTGTTGACATCCTTCAATTCATCATGTAAAGTCGTCGCCGCAGGCGTTACAACGGTTTCAGCTACTGCAATTTCTTCTTCGATAGGAGCTTCTTCAACTACTTCCTCAGCAGGTTCTTCGATGGGAGCTTCTTCAACTACTTCTTCAGCAGGTTCTTCGATAGGCGCTTCTTCAACTACTTCTTCAGCAGGTTCTTCGATAGGCGCTTCTTCAACTACTTCCTCAGCAGGTTCTTCGATAGGAGCTTCTTCAGC
>JAFVQP010000073.1 GCA_017504735.1 Clostridia bacterium
CCAAATAATACCAACCGATAAATTCATATGCGGTAGTTTCCGTACTTTCTTTTACAGGATCAGCAGGCTTCTCAATCTTCGAACCATAGCCATATTCCGTTGCATTTTCACCGTCAAAGGTTACGGTGTAAAGGCGAGGCGTTTCTTTAAATTGCGCCACCAAATTGGTATCACCCGTTACAACGTCCGTTGCAAAATCCCACAATTTACCGTCCAAAGCCCAGCCTTCAAAGACGTACTCAACTCTGCTTGTCGGCGATTTTGAAGGGGGTGCAGGAAGCAACCCTTCAGGGATTAAGTCACCGTATGCAACCGTTTCCTTTGCTCTTTCGCCGTCAAAGGTGATACGATATACACGCTTGGTCTCCTGCCATCTTGCCTGCAAATCCATATCGCCCGTTACTACGTCGTTTTCAAAATCCCACTGCTTATCGCCAAAATACCAACCGATAAAGGTGTATTTCGCCGCAGCATCTGTTTCTTTTTCAGGGTCAGCGGGTTTCGTAATCTTAAAGCCATACGCAACGCTGATGGGATTTTCACCGTCAAAGGTCACCGTGTACTCACCGAAAATATCCGATTCATCCGTAACAAACGAATACGCAGGTTCGCTTTCCGTTACGATAAAGGTCACCGTTTTGGTGGTCGTATTGTCCGAAGAATCTTTCGCGCAAAGTGTCCAGGTATGCGTACCTACCGTCAAACAGCCTTTTTTATCCAACGCGCCTTCCGACCAAGTTTGGGTCAACGTAACGTTGCCGCTGTTGTCCGTTGCCGTCACTTTAAACATAGGCTTCGTCCCAGCCATGGTTTTTACTTCGTTGAGGTTACAGTTGATGACAGGGTTTTCTACGTCCCTTTCCGTTACGTTCACCGTAAGCGTTTTTGTTGTCGCATTACCGAAATAGTCCACCGCTTTTAAGGTCAAAGTGTACGTGCCAATCTTTGTAGGCGTGCCGTTTGCATCCAACTCAACGCCATCATCCCAAATATATTCCACAGGGATTTCGCCTTCCATTGCATCGGTCGCCGTTACATCTAAATATACCATTGCGCCCATTGCTACCGATACGGTATCATCGCCTGCATAGTTGATTACGGGCGCTTCCCCATCGTCAGCCTTTAATACACACTTAATGCTGTCGATATAGAAATTTACGCTACCATTTGAACGCATACTAAGCTCAAATACGCTTAACTTACCTTCCGCATCACAAAGGCTCGTAAAATTATTCGTCTTTGCAATCGTAAACGTCGTCCATTCGCCATCGGCAATGCGCGAATCCTTTTGGTAAACCCAGTTACCGCTACCATTAGGGTCGGAAATACGAAGCTGTGGATAATTCCCCGTATTTTTATCATTTTTGCTAATATACACGCGGAATTCCAAGCCTTCCACCAAAGAAAGAGGTATATTTTCTTTCGAAAAATCAAGGATAAGACCATTGCTGGAACCACCACTAAGCGAAATAACCTCTAACACCTCGTTTTCATAGCCAGCAGGGATACCCTTTGCAGCTGCCTCTTCTGCCGTATAAGTATTTACAGCCGAAGAACCATACCCGCCAAATAATTTGTTAGGGTTCGCTGAATATATAAACTGGAAGTCGCTAACTTCCTCTACGACCTCTTCCGACACCACGACCGTCAATTCTTTCGTGGTTTCGCCGCCGTAGCTATCTACCGCCTTTAACGTCAAGGCATACTCACCAAGCTGCGTAGGGGTGCCTTTTGCATTCAATTCCACTCCGTTTTCCCAAATGTACTGCAGCTCTAAGGGATTGCCAGCCGCATCCATCGCCGTAGCGGATACTTCTAACTCTTTACCAAGTGTAACCGAAATCGTTTCACTGCCCGTATAATTGATGATGGGTTTCTTAAATACGAAACTGATACCGTCAATATAGAAGTTAATGCTCGCTTTCGAACGCACAGCCAACTCAAATTTATTCAAAATGCCATTTTCGCCAAGCGAGACGAAATTTGATTTTGTGCTAGGCACGGTAACCGTCGTCCATTCTCCCGTGGGAGTAGCTACACCCTCTTGAAATACCCAACTATCAGGTGTAAACGGTTTGGGGATACGGATTTGCGGATAAGCGCCCGTATTTCCATCAGCCGTACTTAAATATACGCGGAATTGTATAGCATCTACCAAATCAAAAGGAATATTTTGTTCGGTAAAATCCAACAAAACCCCACGGCTCTGAGGTCCAACAACCTCAAGCACTTCATTTTCATAACCTGCAGGAATTCCTTTTGCCGCCGCCTCCTCCGCGGTGTAGGTATTTACAGCCGTTGAACCATAGTACACGTAATCACTGTCAGCCTTTGCTACTGCCGCGTATTGACAGTTAAAATCATTGGGCGATGCCGCCGCCGTCGCCGTGTTGCCCATACACAAGCCTAATGCGCCGACACAAAGAGAAGCGGTCAATAAAAATTTCTTTAAGCCTTTCATTCCGCTACCTCCTCCCACATAATATTACGGATGGTATCTACTTCTTCTTGCGTAATACCAAGATATTCCTTCACAAATCTTTCCGTACTTGCCATCAAGCTGTCAGCAGGATACTGCTTAGTAAGGAAGCTTTCCAACGTATTGACTGCAGAAATCAACTCATCAATTTTCCCTGCGCCTTGTGCAGCATCCGCCCAACCAGTCACCGAGAAGAACGACGTTTCATAATCACGCTGTAAATCTATAAGCTCTACACCCACAAGCGCACTAATCAAATATGCAAGCGTACCTGCGCGGTCACGACCGAGCGAGCAGTGGAGATAGATGGGATAATTGTCAGGGTTTGCAAACGTACGGATTTCCGTCGTCAATGCCGCTTTATAGGGGGTACTGTTAATCGTAGCGCCTGTGTCTTTAGATTTATAACCAGCATCCGCATAGTAAGGACCGCTTACGCCTACGTAATTCAACGAAGGGCCGATGGGCGATTGCGTAAACGTCTTACCGCGCAAGTCAATGTCGGTCTTAATACCAAGCACGTCCACCATGATCTGTTTACCCTCTTCCGTGATTTGTCCCCAAGCCTTACCTGCCGCAGGATCAACCTCCGCACCGCGGTAAATCATACCTTGTTTTACCTGATATTTACCGCCAAGCACGTATCTACCGCCAAGATCACGGGTGTTGCTTACGTTCGGGATACTTACAGTACGAGGCGTATCCGCCGTATAGAAATCGAAAATTTGCGATTTTACCACTTCATCGTTTTCGTAGTGCGCATAAATTTGATAATAGTAATGCTTTGCCACGAACAAGTAATCAATGTCGATGGTCGTATCGTTTGTAAGATATTGCTGCGCATCGGAAAGGTCCTTTTTCAAACCTACGCGTACAGTGTAGTACAATGCGCCGTCACGGGTATTTTCCCAAGAAATCGTTGCAGGCTTCGGCGCAAAACGATCCACCATCAATTCCTCCTGAGATGCCTTCGTATTTGCATACTTGCTCGCACTTCCTTGGCCATCTTTCTTGTAATTCAACGCAAATGCAGCGATGTCGCCATCCAACAAAACAATCGTATCACCTTGTGTCTCTGATGTAATCGTCATTTCATATCCTCCCAACGGCGTATTCGCCTGCGCTTGGCTTCCTGTGCAGCCTACCGCGCCCAAAAGCATACCGCAAGCCAAAACAAGCGCGCCCCATTTCAGTTTTTTCTTCATGCCATCCTCCTTTTGCATCCTTTATAGGCTATGCAAGCCTTTCTCGTATATTTTATTATAACATATTTAGTAAGCTATCTCTACTCAATATTTTTTCTTTTCTCCTCATTTTTTTGGATAAATTACTCATTTTTTTACCATATTTCATAAGAATTTAACAAAATATCCTATAATAAACTAAGCGACGGAAACCCGTCGCCTAAGAATGTATATAGGATTGTATTAGTGATATTCAGGCAACCAGTCGCCGTGCGCTTCAATCAAATCGTCGCAAAGGTTTTTGATTTCGTCAAAGGTCAACTGATCACGCGTATGGGGATCGAGGTATGCCGCCATGTAGATATATTTCTTTTCCAAGGTTGCCGCTGCCTTAATCGCCATGTTATGTACGGCAATATGGGTCATATTCAACCCTGCAAGTTGATCGGGCAAATCCCCTACCACGCAAGGATTTAAGCCGTTTTCATCCACCATAATGGGTACTTCTACGCACGCATTTGCAGGCAAGTTGGTGATCAAGCCCGTGTTTTGTACGTTGCCGTAAATTTTACAAGGCTTACCCGTTTCACACGCCTCGATAATGTGCGAACCGTACTCGCGAGAGCGTTCGTGCTTTACGTTTTCGGGTCTCATAATTTCCTCGCGCAAGTTCTTCCAACCTTGAATTTGGTTGATGCAACGGGTGATGTATTCGTCAAGAGGAATGCGGAAACGTTCGATAAGTTCGGGATGATTGTCCTTGATAAAGTAGGGATGATATTCCGCCGTATGTTCACTGCTTTCGGTGTTGTAATAGCCAAAGCGGTTCATAATTTCAAGGCGCACCAAGTCGCGTTCGGGTTTGATTTCATTAAACTTTTCCTTGAACAAAGGATACAAATCGTTGCCGTCCTTATCTTCCAAGGTCAACAGCCAACACATATGGTTGATCCCTGCAAGGGTGAAACGTGCATCGTTCAATTCGGGCACCTGCAAATGCTCGTTAATTTGCGAAACCACCACTTGACAGCTATGACAAAGCCCTACCGTTTTTACCTTGGTATATTGTTGCATATAGCCCGTCAAAATGCTCATCGGGTTGGTGTAGTTAAGAAGAAGTGCATTGGGACATACCTTTTCCATAACATCCGCATATTTTTTCATAACAGGAATCGTGCGCAAACCACGGAAGATACCACCGATACCGAGTGTGTCCGCAATCGTTTGTCTTAAACCGTATTTTTTAGGAATTTCAAAGTCGGTAATCGTACAAGGATCGTAACCGCCTACCTGAATGGCATTGATTACGTAGCTTGCGCCAGCAAACGCTTCTTCCGTTTGTTTTTCATCCGTCGCAAGATATTTTTTCACCGTAACCGCGGGCTTGTACTTATCGCGGAGCTTGGAAATCAACACAAACGAATCTTCCAAACGCTCTGCGTCAATATCCAAAAGCGCAATTTCAAAACAAGGTAAATCTTCAGCCAGCAAGCAATCGCCAAGTACGTTTTTCGCAAATACCGTACTTCCTGCACCAATAAAGGTAATTTTCATTTTTTGTTCGTTCTCCTATTGATTTTTTTATAAAATAATGCTATACTATAGCAAATGTTTTCAAAGGTATGGTAGATATATGGATAATCAGGCTAAATTTCAATATCTTTTCAATTTATTTCAACCTGACGACCCCATTCGCGTGTTTGAAATCGGTTGTCATAAAACACCCCCGTCCCATGCATTCGGCCCTGCCATTCGCCCTTATTACCTTTTACATTTGATTGAAAAAGGGGAAGGATATATCGAACGAAACGGGGTAAAAACCAAACTCACCGCAGGCACTGCCTTTCTCATCCGCCCAGACGAGGTTACGCTGTATTGTTCCGATGCGGACAACCCGTGGGAATATACGTGGATTGCCTTCGACGGCGCATTTGCCTCAACGTTGACGGAACGCACCACGGACAAGCTGTGTATGGAGTACCAAAAAAGCGGTTTAATTGCCTTGAAAAATGCTTTACAAGCAAAAAAAGCCGATTGTTTAAGCTGTTTAAGCACTCTTTTTGAGGTATTAAACTCGATTAAAACCACCGCCCCGCCTGCAAACGAGGACGAAATTTCCTCGGCTTTGCATTACCTGGAAAACAATTACTTCCACCCCATTGATATCCAAAATTTAGCGACGCGCTTTGGGTTTTCACGCGCATACTTTTCCACTTTATTTGTAAAGCGCACGGGCGAAACGCCGTACGATTACTTGACAAAAATCCGCATCGATCGGGCAAAGGACTACCTCAAGCAAGGACAACATTCCGTTGAGGAAATTGCCTTTTCCGTCGGTTTTTCTTCCCTGCAACGTTTTTCAGAAACGTTTAAAAAGCGGGTGGGGCTTTCCCCTTTGCAATACCGCAAAGCAATTACAGTATAACATACAACCTTACGTTTTGCAATAGCTATTTGTTTTTATTTTTTAACGTTTTGTTTGATTTTGTTCAATTCCCCCGACAAAAAAATATTGTAAATAAGCAAATTTCCCCCTTCCTTTTGTTGACACAAAAGGAAAAAGGTTATATAATAAAAACGATTTTTGATATTTTTACAAAAAGAGAGTATTTCTATGGAAAATTCACAACCCGTTAAAGAGGATGCTCAACCGATCAAACCCACCTCGCAAAATCTTGTCAAAACCTGGATATTCGATAGCCTAATTGCATGTCTCGCAGGGATCATTGTAGGTACGGCGTATTACTTTTTTCAAAACAGCAACGGCTTTGCCCCTGGCGGCGTAGGCGGTTTGGCAACCATTACGCACTACCTTACCAGGCTGGAAACCGAAACCAGCTGGGCACTCTTAATGGTGGCATTCAACCTACCCATCTTTATTTTGGTAAGCATCTTCGTAAACCGCCGTTTGGGTATCATCTTAATCATCTACATTTTGGTGCAATCCTTTACAGCGCCAGCGTGGGAATTACTCAAGGTCCCCCCCTACTCAGCGGAAAACAACGGGGCAGATTTTGAAATTGTATTTGCCTGCATTGCCACGGGCGTTGTATCGGGCATCGGTTTCTCGATTATGTTTAAACGGTTTGGCGCAAGCGGCGGCACGTATGCCATTTCCGCCTTGATTAAAAAATCTAAACCAGAAGCCAACATTGCCTACGTCGCTTTTTGTTTGGACGCAAGCGTTGTTGCCATCGCTTTCTTTGTTTATGATTTCCAAATCACCCCTGTTATTTGTACCCTTTTAAACTTATTTATCGCAAACGTCGTGGTAGATTCCGCTTTGGCGGGTTTGAAAAATGGGTATAAGTTTGAAATCGTTACCGACAATCCTGAAGAATTGTCTGCGGAACTGATTGAAAAATTAAAGCACAGCGTTACCGAAATCCGTGTGGTTGGTATGTATTCCCACACCGATAAATATATGCTTGTTTGCATCATCCGTAAAAAGCAGGTTGGCGAAATGATGAAGATTATTCACCGTTATCCAGGTACGTTTGCAAGCTTTGCAAAGGTCAACGAGGTCTTTGGTAGATTTAAACCGTAATTTCATGTAAAAACAATGCGCCCCAAGGGTTGGTCAACCCTTGGGGCGCATATTCTATTATCCTTTTCCTATTAGGTCATGGCATATGGATTAAGCACCTTTTCAAGCATTTCTTTTTCCATTAAGCCGTCACGAAGTACCAACTCTTGTACGCTAACACCTGTGGCAAGTGCTTCTTTTGCAAGCGCCGCCGCCTTTTTGTAGCCGATATACGGACACAACGCCGTAACGATACCTACACTGTTATACACTTCCTCTTCGCAATGCGACTGATTTGCCTGAATATCTACGATACAATTTTCTCGCAAGGTGCTCATCGCATTTGCAAGGCAGGTAAGCGATTCGAACAATTTATAAAAGATAACGGGTTCAAATGCGTTGAGTTCCAACTGCCCTGCCTCCGCCGCCATCGTAATCGTCGCATCGTTGCCCACCACCAAAAACGCCACCTGAGAAACTACCTCGGGGATAACGGGATTGATTTTACCAGGCATAATGGACGAACCGTTTTGCTTTGCAGGTAAAATGATTTCCGCAATACCCGTCTTAGGTCCGCTGCCCATCAAGCGCAAGTCGTTGCTCATCTTGGACAAGTTCACCGCGCAGGTCTTTAATGCGCTGGATACCGCAACGAAACATTCTACGTTTTGCGTAGCGTCAATCAAATCTTCCGCTTGTCCCAACTCATACCCGCAAATATCCGCCAAAGCAGGCACAATATTTTGCACGTAATCTTTCCCTGCGTTAATCGTCGTACCGATTGCCGTACCGCCAAGGTTGATGATTTTCATTTCCTCTAACGCCGCGCAAATGCGTTTGTAATCGCGTTTCAACGCCGATGCGTATGCGTGGAATTCCTGCCCCAAACGAATGGGTACAGCATCCTCTAACTGCGTTCTGCCCATTTTGATGATATGGTCAAATTCTTTCGCTTTGACAAGCAAAGCTTCAATCAAGGCTTCAAGGCTCGCCAACAAGGTCTTCGATAAATCCAAAACGGTCAACTTCCCTGCCGTGGGGATAACGTCGTTGGTCGATTGCGCGTTGTTTACGTGGTCGTTGGGGTGGCAAAGGTATTGCCCCTTTTCACCGCCTAAAAGTTCCGTCGCACGGTTGGCAATTACTTCGTTTACGTTCATATTTACCGAAGTTCCTGCGCCGCCCTGAATGGCATCGGTGATAAATTCCTTGTCAAGTTTACCCGACAAAACCTCGTCGCACGCCGCAACAATTGCCTTTACAATATCTTCCGTTACGTGACCGTATTTTCCATTGGTCAACGCCGCCGCCTTTTTAATGAGCGTAATATTTTTAATAAACAACGGGTGCATTTTTACCCCACTGATTTGGAAATTTTGGCATCCGCGCAAGGACTGCACGCCGTAATATGCCTCTTGAGGAATTTCCAAAACCCCTACCGAATCACTCTCAATTCTCGTAACTTTACTCACGATTTCTCACTCCGCATCCTGTGTATTATCATGGCAAAAATGCCATTTGTGCGGTTATTATAGCACCTTTTTTTGAGATTTGCAACAATTATTATTCTATTTTATACGCGTATCATTATTTTTCATATAAGCTGTTTATCAATCAAAAAAATCTATTGAATTAATTCGTTTTTTTGGTTGTTGTTAATTTTTGACAGTCCTATGAAAGTAAAAAATGCCACTACGAGTTAACTTACGAAAAATTTTAAGAGAAATTTCAAAAAGCATATAAAAACGCTTGCCAAAAGGTAAAAAGTTTGATAAAATAACGCAAGTAAAAGGAACGCGAGTTCTGCATAATGGGGCGTCGCCAAGCGGTAAGGCAACGGACTCTGACTCCGTCATTCGGGTGTTCGAATCACTTCGCCCCAGCCACGAAAAAGACATACCATCGGGTATGTCTTTTTTCGTGCGCTTTTGGGGGCGAAGGTGAGAACACCCGACTTTCGGGTGGGCGGGCTAGGATACAAGCATACGTAGCCAAAAAAAAGCACTTTCCTCTTCCTTGTTGACGACGCCTTGACAGC
>JAFVQP010000074.1 GCA_017504735.1 Clostridia bacterium
CCAAATAATACCAACCGATAAATTCATATGCGGTAGTTTCCGTACTTTCTTTTACAGGATCAGCAGGCTTCTCAATCTTCGAACCATAGCCATATTCCGTTGCATTTTCACCGTCAAAGGTTACGGTGTAAAGGCGAGGCGATTTGGTAAATTTCGACACAAGCACGGTATTGCCCGTTACTACGTCCGTTTCCAAATTCCACAATTCATCGCCGTTATACCAACCTACAAAGGTGTATTGTTCACGGCTCGATGCAGGCTTCGTCGGGGTTTCAGGGATTAAGTTTGCAGGGATTACGCTGCCATATTCCACCTTGTTTACTGCAACCTTGCCATCAAAGCTTACTTTGTAGCTTTGCTTCACTTCTAACCATTTGGATTGAATATCCAAATTGCTCGTTACTACGTTATCAAAATCCCACTTCTCATCACCGACGTACCAGCCAAGGAAGGTATATTGCATCTCCGCGGTATCCGCTTTTACAGGGTCCATAGGTTTGTCAACCTTCACGCCGTAAGGTACGATCATCGGGTTTTCCCCATCAAAGGTTACCGTGAAATACCCAGCCGCATTCGCTTCGTCAATCACCGTAGTATAAGCAGGTTCGTTTTCCGTTACGATAAAGGTTACCGACTTGGTGGATTTATTCCCGCTCGCATCGCTTGCCGTAACCGTCCAAGTATGCGTACCTGCCGTCAATTTATTGCATTTATCAAGTGCGCCGTTCGACCAAGTTTCCGTTACCGTCACAAGACCGCTATTGTCCGCTGCATTTACCTTCATCATCGGTTTCGTGCCAACAGCCGCCTTTACCGTACTCGCCTTCCAATCAATCACGGGCGCAATCGTATCCACCCCATCTGTAACCATTACAGCAATTTGCTTCGTCGCCGTATTGCCGTAGTAGTCGGTTGCCTTTAACGTCAAGGTATAAGCGCCAGCTTTTGCAGGCGTGCCTTTCTCATTCAGCGTAACGCCGTCGTCCCATACGTATTCTACCGCCACGTCACCTTCCATATTATCCGTTGCGGAAACGGGTAAATCCAACCCCATGCCAAGCGCAACCGTGATGGAATCCAACCCCGTATAAGTAATCACGGGTGCTTTGCCGTCGTCCGCTTTTAAGACGTACTTTGCGCTGTCGATATAGAAAGGAACCTTTGCATTTGTACGCAAGCTAAGTTCAAACTTATTAAGCTTTCCATCTTTGTAAAGCATGGAGAAACCACTGGTGGCAGGCATCGTTACCGTAATCCATTCTCCCATCGCATTCGCTTTATTTACTTGGTAAACCCAAGCACCAGATCCGTTGGGATCTTGAATACGAACCTGAGGATAATTACCCGTATTTTCAGCCGAATAACCGATATATACGCGGAATTCCAACGCAGAAATCAAACTGCTGGGTACATTTTCACCAGAGAAATCTAACACTGCGCCGCAAAGAACACCACTCTTAGGGATAACCGACAACACCGTGCCTTCATAGCCGGCAGGGATACCTGCCGCCGCCGCTTCTTCCGCTGTGTAAGCATTTACCTCCGAAGAACCGTACCCGCCAACCGCTTTATCGGGGTTTGCCGAATATGTACAATCAAAATCACTTGCCCCTGCGTTCGCTTTCGCAACATTTTTACGGGGTTGCGCCGTGCGTTTTACTGCGCTGTTATCTACACGCACGCCAGTTTCTTCCCAAAGGGTATTACGGATGGTATCAATTTCTTCCTGCGTAATACCAAGATAAGCCTTCATCCATTCCGCCGTGCTTTCCATCAAGGTATCCGCGGGATAGTTGCTCTTAATGTTATTAAACATCGCCGTAAAATCGTTCATCAAGCTGCTATGGTTACCTTGCGACTGCGCCGCATCCTTCAAGCCAACCCTCGACAAGAAACTCATTTCATAATCACGGTATATATCGATTTCTTCTATACCGATGAGTGCGCTAAGCAGCGCGGACAACGTACCTGCGCGGTCACGACCTACCGAGCAGTGGAGATAAATGGGATAATTGTCAGGGTTTGCAAACGTACGGATTTCCTTCGTGAATGCCTCTTTATACGATTCATTGAAAACATGGCTGTACCAAGGTGCTTCCAAATGCACGTAATTAAGACCAGAATCGATGGGCGAAGTACCCGTAGCGTTTTGTACGTCACCGCCGCGAATATCCAAATCGGTTTTAATACCAAGGTCGTAAAGCATTACGCGTTTGCCCTCTTCGGTAATTGCGCCCAGCTCTCTGTTTACTTCCGCACCGCGGTAAACCATACCTTGTTTGATTTGGTATTGACCGCCCATAATATATCTACCGCCAATATCGCGCGTATTGGTTACCCCTTCGATGTACACAGTACGAGGAACGTCCGCCGTATAGAAATCAAACACGCGGGATTTTACAACCTCGTCGTTATCGTAATGGGCATATACTTGGTAGTAGTAATGCTTTGCAGAATAAAGATAATCCACGTCCGCTGTCGTTTCGGAAACGATATAGTTTTCCGCATCGGAAAGGTCTTGTTCTAAACCAACGCGCAACGTGTAATACAATGCGTCGTCACGATTATTTTCCCAAGAAATCGTTGCGGGTTTCGGCACGTAACGATCGGTCGCAATCCCATCCGCAGGCGCATAATGAATTGCAGAACCCTTCGTGTAGTTTAATGCAAATTCTGCAACCTCGTCATTCAACAACACAAGGGCATCCCCCTGCATTTTAGAGGTAAGCGTCGGCACAAATTCCTTTTCCGCATTTGCCTTTACTTGGTGAAGCGCAACCCCAGCGGCGCCCAACGAAATACCGAAACATACGGCTAACGCGCACAATTTTGTCGTCTTTCTCATACAATCCTCCCTTTATATTTATTTATAACAAATAAATACTGTATTCCTTGATTTATTATATCATATCATTTCTTTCCATTTCCACTCAATATTTTTTTATTTCTCCTCATTTTTTCGGTTTTGTGAGCAAAAAAAGCATTATTTTATCTTAAAATTTTAAAAAATATGATATTTCGTTATTTTGAAGTAATGCAGCATACACAAGCATTCCCGCCCTGCTAAAGCAAAAAAAATCAGCGCAAAGCTATGCTTTACGCCGATTTCTTACTCAATCTTCTTTTTTCTTTAAGAGTACGTATGCCACAACGCCAAGCGCCGTCAAACCGCTTGCAACGCCGCCCACAACACCGCTGCAGCCTGCAAGCAAATCGCTTGCCCCAGGTTTTGCCGTATCGTTGTTACTGCTATTTTGTTCGCTGTCGATATCACTGTCAAGTTCGCTGTCCGATTGCGTATCATCAGGCTTTTCTACCTCAATGGCAATCTCATTCCACTTCGATTGAAGATTAATATTATAATTTACGATATCCGTATCAAAATTCCATTCTTTGCCCAAATAATACCAACCGATAAATTCATATGCGGTAGTTTCCGTACTTTCTTTTACAGGATCAGCAGGCTTCTCAATCTTCGAACCATAGCCATATTCCGTTGC
>JAFVQP010000004.1 GCA_017504735.1 Clostridia bacterium
AATCGTACAGCTTGAAAAAAGAGCTTGCATTGGTGAAAAAAGCGGTTGCGGAAAGTGCAAAACGCGGTGAAAAACCTGTTAAAACGGAGCCCAAACAGACGGTTTTGGGTGGTATGATTGCAAAATTCGCCTTTTTAAAGACGGAAAAAGCCGTTTTGGTGGCCCGTGTTTTCGTGGCTGTGGCAGGGCTCGTCTTGTTGGTTGTCGGTATTTGCGGCGACGGTATGCAAGAGGTTTTGACCAAGGCAATTAACATTTGTACACAATGTATAGGGTTGGGTTGATGCGTATGAAGAAATTTTTTAAGAAAATTGGCGCATGGTTTGTACGCCATAAACCCTCGAAGAGAAAATTGGTGCAGTTGTACGCCGCATTGTTGGTAAACGCAAATATTAAGGGCTTTTTCAACGGTCAAATTTATATGGGGCCGACGAAAAATGCCTGCGTGCCTGGGTTGAACTGCTATTCCTGTCCTGGGGCAGTCGGTTCTTGCCCCTTAGGCTCTTTACAAAACGCTTTGTATGCGTCGAAAACGAGTACAATTGCCTACGTTTTCGGTACCTTGGTGCTGTTTGGGTTATTGCTGGGCAGGACGATTTGCGGTTGGCTTTGCCCCATTGGGCTTGGGCAGGAGTTGCTGTATAAAATTAAAACCCCCAAGGTCAAGAAAAATAAAGTAACCCACGTATTTTCCTATTTGAAGTACATACTTTTGTTGGCGTTGGTGGTGGTTATTCCTTTGACGATTGCCATTCCTGGATTTTGTGAATATATTTGCCCCGCAGGTACCTTCCAAGGCGGTTTGGGGTTATTATTAAACCCTGAAAACCACGCAAAGCTTGCCGATTTAGGCCCGCTGTTTACCTGGAAATTTACCGTAATGGTGCTCGTTATCCTTGGCAGTATCTTCTTTTTCAGATTTTTCTGCCGTTTCTTGTGTCCGCTTGGCGCATTGTACGGTTTCTTCTGCCGTGTGGCGATGCTCGGCGTAAAACTTGACAAGACGAAATGTACCGATTGCGGTATGTGTATTTCCGTTTGTAAAATGGACATCAAGCGCGTGGGCGACCATGAATGTATCCATTGCGGTGCGTGCGTTTCGGTGTGTCCTACAAAAGCGATTTCGTGGAAGGGTGAAAAGCTGTTTGTACGCGGGAACGACATCGGTGCGCCTACCGTATCGGAAGAGATGAAACCCTTGAATTCCTTACTGGAAGGGAAAGCGGATAAAGTCGCTGTACCTACGGAAGAAACGGAGGCGCGCGATGAATAAGATTTTTTCGATTGCGAGTACCGTTTTGGCGACCGTAGTAATGGGTACCGCGTTGGTATATTACAACTTTATCGACAAAAAGAAAGCGATAGAAGGGGTTGCTGTGGGCGATGTTTGTCCTGATTTTACCGTGGATACGATGGTTGCAACGGACGGAACGTTTGGGTTTTCGGAAGAGGATTATAACCTGCGTGAACATAATGGTAAGGTGCGTGTAATCAACTTTTGGGCGACCTGGTGTTCGGCTTGTAAACACGAACTGCCGTATTTCAACGATTTTGCCGTGGCTTATCCTGAGGTGGAAGTGATTGCCGTTTGCGGTGCAAGCGGTTCTGCCTCGATTGTACAAAAGTGGATGAACAGCGAAAAAGAGGATGCTCAAACTAAGGGTTGGGCGGATTACAAATTGACCTTCGGTTTCTACGGCGATGATAAAACGGTGTATGAAGATTTAGGCGGTACGGGCTTTTGGCCGATGACCGTGATTGTGGACGAGGAAGGGGTGATCCGTTATTCCGCTGAGGTGGAAATGGATTTTGAAAAACTTGAAAATGCGGTACTTCCTTTGTTAAACGATTAAAAGCAAAAAATAAAAATGCTGAATGCGATTTGCATTCAGCATTTTTTGTTTGCGGTAAATTTTACGCAGCGGTAAAGCTCAAGTTGACGTCTACGCTGCTACCGTCGGTTTTAACATAGACAATAACCGTTTGACCTGCGGTTACTTCGACAGAAACGTAGTCCTGGTCAAGGGAGCTTGTATCCAACGAGAGTACAGCGTCGCGGTTATTGGAAGACAGCGTCAGCGTACCGTTTTCCGTTGCGGTGTAAGCATAGCAAATTTGATAGGTGGCAACCCCTTCCGTATCAAGTACGGTGACGGGCTGTAAGGTGCTTTCGCCCAACCCAAGCGTAACGTTTTCCAAAGGAGTGATGCTTACCTCAAATTCCATCAGCGAAGCATCCACAGTGGAGAACATAAAGGTTACGCCGAGGGCGGGATTTGCTTCGAAAATGATGGATTGAATGCCAAAATTGCCGTCTTTGTTTTGATACTGTTGCCCGTAGAGGTTTAAGGTAACCCCATCTGTTGCCACGCTGAGTACGTATGCGGAGAGTGCGCTTGTACCATCGATAGCAGGCTTAAACGTGTAATATACAGGCTTAAACATGTTGTAGCGGGTTGCTGTAAACGTACCCGTTTGCGTGATTTCAAAGGGGTTTTCTTGCGAACCAGGCGTCAAGGCCTTATAGTAGTAGCAAACGGACAACCAAGCGTTTTCTTCGTAGCCTGCGTCGGGTGCAGTTGCAGGTTGGTGATTTTTCGCATGCGATACCAAGAAATCGTACAATTCCTGCGTGACGGGATATAACCCATCTTTATTGACCTGCGCTTCGTAGCTGTTTTCGTTGTAGCTTACACCTTCCAAGGTAGGGTCAGCCATAATCATTGCCGCATAATTATAGATGAGGTAATCCCCCGTAGGAAGAGTAGAGTGCTGAATGCGGAAGTTTTGCGCAGAACCTACCGAAAGTAAGTCGGTGAAGGCGACCGTACCGCCGCCAAATTGACGTTCCGCTTTCTTTGTGATTGCCGCATAAATCACTTCGCCCGAAGACATATGATACCAACCGGTTTGTTGGTTGTAATAGATGCCCGTCGAATCATAAGGCACTTCGATGGGCTTGGTGCCTTGTGCGCCGTTGGGGGCTTTTACACCGTTGATTTGTTTTGCGTAAATATCTTCGTAGATGTTAGAAGGTTTCCAGCTTGCCTCTTCTACGCGTACGATGCTGAAGGTTGCCTTTTGCCCTTTGCCTGTACCTCTAATACAGCATGCGGTCAACCAGTCTTCGTTGTAGTGAACGTCATCTACGCTTACGGTAGAGATGAAGTTGCCGTTATTCAAAGTGCCGCCTGCCAAAATGGAAGGGTTTACGTATTGGGAGCTTGCATCGTATCTTTCAATCGTCAAGTCGTTCGGATTGTTGTGGGATACAACAGCGTATTGACCTGCTTGAGGAACGCTGAATTCGAACCAAAATTCCCCATTCTTGTCGGTGGTTGCCGTGTAGGGGGTATCTACCGAGAGAATGTAACGATTATACATTTCAATCGTGGGGTTGCTAGGATCGCTGGTTTTAATCCCCGAACCCGACTGCGTAGGGTCGATGTACCCAGAGTTGGGAAGGTTTGCGAGGGTGGGCGTAGCGCCACAACTGCAAAGCCCGTTGTTACCGAAATCGTGGGGGCGTTTGGGGATCGCCTTCGTTTCTACGTGCGTATTGTCTTCAAGACAATATCTCGTCATTTCGCCTGCCTGCGCACAGCTTACCGCTTGGGTTAATTCCCACTCGCTAAAGTCGCAAAGTTCGTTGTGGGTAGGGTCGTCAGGGGTGTTACCGCCATCGTCGGGGGAAGAACTGTCTTCAGGGGAAGAACTGTCTTCTTCCGAAGTTTCTTCACTGCTATCGTTGGAAGGTTCTTTTTGGCTTTCCGTAATTTCACTCGTTGTCGAGTTGTTTGCAGGAGCGGAGCTTTCGGTGGAAGAGCCACCGCCAAGCGAGCAACCGCTGGCAAGCGCTAAGGTGGAAAGGGTTGCTAAAAGGAATAATACGAATTTTTTCATAATAATCTCCTTGTATGGTTTGTATTGCGTTATGCTTTGAGGGTACGGTAGTAGTAGCAAAGGAGCTGCCACGAATCACTGATACCGTCGTATTTTGCCGAACGGGTAATGGCGCAAATGGCCTCGAACAATTCCTTGTTCAAAGCGGCGTAGCCGTAAAACTCACCCGTATTGTTTGTGGTTTGATAACCGATATTGGCGAGTAAGTAGCTGTAATCTTTACCATTCACGTAGAAAGCACGTTTCGCTTCCTCGTAATCCAATGCATCAACCGCCGTTTGATAGAGGGAATTGTGGGGGAAGAAAGCAGTGGCTTTCAACATATCCACGTAAATTTTACCGCCAAGCGAGCCGTCTGCATTGACAACGTAGTACGCATCTTCCGCTTCTACGTAGGTATAATCCTTTGCATCGGGAAGGAACAATTCGCCCGAAATTTCGTTGTAGCTGTAAGGACCAACCGACAGGTTTTCAAGGTAGGAATATTCGTCGCCAACGTAGTCGATGTAGAAGGGATATTCCGAATAACCGCTTTCAATATGGGTGGTTAAGAGCAAGTAATAGGTCTTGCCTGCTTCGAAATAGTAGTGGAAGTAGAAGTTGTCATCGTATACTTCTTCACCATTTACAATTTTGGTTTTGCCGATTACTTCCGTATATTCACCAAGGAAGGTTTTTCTATCTTCCGCCACGAGGAAACAGGTTGTGTCTTCGTTACCTGTGGAATATACGTTGTAAACGCCTGATTTTTCAGGGATAAATTTGTACTTAAAGCCACGAGGCGTCATGGCGAAGAGAACCTTTGCGGTATTTTCAACGCTACCGTTTTCACCTGCAAACACTTGTTGTGCGGCGTGGAAGGTGATGGTTTTCATCGGGTCTTCCAATGCTTTGGTCTCGCCATAATGTTGCCAGAATACGCACATTTCCAACCATTCGTTTTCGTGATAATCGCCCGTCCAGTATTTATATCCGTATTCCTTGACGGGGGTGCTTCTTGCTACGTGTTCCAAAAGAGCGCGCAGGTTTTCCGTTACAGGGGTATAACCATAGGTGATTTGCTGACCAGGGATGGGCTGATTTGCTTCCCAAGCGTAGTCTTCGATGTCCGCGTGGAAATTATACCCTTCGGAGATGATATAATCGGAATATGCCAACATCCAAACGCTGGTTTCACTCCAACGAGAGGAAAGCATAAGGTTTGCAAAGAGGATGGGGCCGTCTTTCGTGCCTACGTGGTAATAACCGTCGGTTTCGTTTAATACAACCGTTTCGTAGTATTGATAGTACGAATTTTTCGTTTTGTCAATCAAGTTACCGTCTTTGTCCACGTTCACGGCGTTTGCTGCATGGTGGAAAGCCAAGCCTTCCGCATTGTTGGCGTTGTTCTCCAAACGAAGGTTGCCGAGGTTGACGTGTTCCCCTTCAATAGAGGTGTCGCCGTCCTTCAAATACAAGAAGTGAACGGTATGCGCACCTCCTTCAAAATTGCGGAATACATAGCTGCCCGTACCGCGCGCGTTGCCCGAAATTTGATAAATCGGTACTTCGTCAATCAATACGTAGAAAATATCACATTTTTCTTCGGTGAGAACGTCGTAATCGAAAAGGAGGGCGTCACCCGCCTGTGCGGTGAACTTTGCAATCAAGGTTGCATAGTTGCCGTCCAATTTAACCGATGCTTGCACCGTTTTGTTGCCGTTGTTATCTACAATTAACCAAGGCCAAGCGTACTCGTCTTGAGTGTCCCACTCGAAGGTGAAATCGTCACCGCTGGACAAGGTCGATTTAATATCGCTAAGCTTCGGGAAGTCCACGGTGGGTTTTACCATATTGTCGCCGTCTTCGCCGCCTTCGCCCTCGCCTTCGTCCATTGCGCCGCTTAAAACGGTGGGCTTGTAATTGTCACCGACAAGCTTGTTAAAGCGTGAGGTGAAATCGGTTGCGGCAGTCATCGAACCCATATGGTAATAGGAGATTACACCGTAGCGATCTACCATAATGGATACAGGGATACCGCTTGTATCGAAACAGCTTGCCAGCGCCGCGCCCGCCTCGCTATAGGGGGCTACGTCAAATTGTAAACCGTTGGCGGATTTAAAGCTGGATACCTTGGACGCGGAATCGGTAGGTTCGGTAGAAATGGCGATGATCGCAACGTCGTCCTTCATTTGTTCGTAAGCCGCATTCATCGCGGGGAACTCACTCTTACAAGGGCCGCACCAGGTCGCCCAGAAGTTGATCAGCACCATATCCTTTTCCTCTAACACTTTGGAAAGGGTAAAGTTGGTGTCTTCCGTGGTTTTTACCGTGAAATCGTGCATAACGTTTGCAAGAGAGTAGAGGGTGCCTTGGGGGGCTTTACCCGAAAGAGGCCCAAGCTCAGTCGGCTCGATTTGAATGTTTGCCGAAAAGCCTGCCGTTGCGATTGTTTGCGGTTTTACAGCGGTTTCGCTGAGCTTGTAGCCGTTGGGGATATCGCTGATTTCAATATCGTAGTACCCAAGGGTGAGGATATCGCTTCTGCCAAAATCCGCAAGCCCCAAGGTGGAGGTGGTTTTTTCCGCTACAACCTCGTCACCATTCTTCAAGCGGACGGTCACGTTTTTAAAACCGAAGCCCGTCGCATTTTGTACCTTGATGCGGTAGACGTATTGCGTGTTATCCTCGTTATCTTCTTCCTCTTCTGTGGAAGAGGAATTTTCCTGCTCGGAAGAGCTTTCTTCTATGGAAGAGGTAGGGAGACTAGTTTCTGAGCTGCTAAAATCATCAGAAGAAGTCTGAGAACAAGCCGTAGCAATCCCTGCCGCTGTGAAAAGGGTAAGGCAGGCAATGGCGAGTTTTTTAAAGAGTTTCATGTAAGTTTTTCCTCCAAAAGTAGGGGATGGTTTGTTATAAGGGTGAAGTTGTGGCAAAGCCACAGTGAAATTTGCCTATTGATAAGTTGTGGCTGCTGTCGATAATAGCAATAACTTTTACATAGTAAAAACTTCACTTCGCCAAAGGCGAAACTTAACCGATTGATTATTTTGCAAGGGTAAGGGTGTATTCGCCGAATGCATTTGCCGAGGTGGTTACGGTTTCTTTGAGTTTAACTTCGGTTCTTTCTGCGTCAAATACATGAGGCACGTATGCACCAGGTTCTGTAACCTTATTATGCGTATATACGCAAACACCATTTGTAACTGGTGCGAAGTAGTTGATGCAAGCCCCGTCTGCAAGACAAAGCTGTACATAATATTCTCCTTCAACTTTCGTGCCGTCAGCGTTTAATACGACAAATTCGTAGCAGGTATAGGTCTTTTCTTCCGAAGTAGTAGAGCTGGTTTCGGTGCTAGGGGAAGAAGTGTCCGTGTTGCCGCCTTTTTTGCAGCCTGCGAATGCGCTTACGCCCAATGCCATCAATAATGCCATCGAAAGGGTAGCCAATTTTTTAAATGCTTTCATAAAATCCTCCTAAAAGACAACCAAATCAATTGTCTCGCTTAATTTTTCAAATTTGGGTGCTATACCACATTATATAGCCTACATTATTTTATCATAAAAACAATAAATTTGCAATCGTTTTATTTATAAAACGAATAATATTTTGCTTGCTAGGGGGCGTTTGGGGTAAAAACCTTGAAAAAATGCGCGGATAATGAAAAGCGGTAAACAAAAACGGACGGCTGTTTGCCGTCCGTTGAATGGAGTTTTACTTTAAAGTAAGCTAGCTGCGTCCTTATCGCAGATGATGGTAACGAAGGGGTGAAGTTGTAATACCGATGCGGGGAGCTGCGTGGTGATTTCACCCTTTACCATACCGCGTACGGCTTCCGCTTTGTTTTTGCCCGATACAACCATGAGGATGGATTTTGCTTGCATGATGTTTTTGATACCCATGGACAATGCCTGACGGGGAACTTCGTCAATCGAGTTGAACAAACGGGAGTTGTCTTTGATGGTGTTTTCCGTCAAATCTACAAGGTGGGTGACGGAATCGAGAGGGGTACCAGGTTCATTAAAGCCGATGTGACCGTTCGAACCAAGGCCAAGTACCTGTACGTCCTGTTTCTTCGTTTCGAGAAGGGCGTTGTATCTATCGCATTCCTTTTGCGCGTCAGGTGCGCTGCCGCAAGGAAGGTTGGTGTTCTTTAAATCGATATCGATATTCTTGAAAAGGTTTTCGTACATGAAATAAGCATAGCTTTGGTTGTGGTCAGCGGTCAAACCAACGTATTCGTCAAGGTTAACGGTGGAAATGTTCTTGTAAGAAGTGCCGTTTTCCTTGCAATCCTTTGCCATATAGTTGTACATGCCGATGGGGCTGGAGCCCGTTGCCAAACCAAGTACGGCATTGGGATTGTTTTTTACCAGCTCGATCATGATTTCAGCTGCTTTTTTGCTCATTTCATCGTAATTTTCGGTGATAATAACTTTCATAATTTAGATACCTCGAAGAGTGATATTTTTATGTCTATACATATTATATAACGAAAAGAGGAAGGGGTCAAGTGTTTGGGGGATATTTTTTTTGCAAGGGGAAGAAAATTTCCTAAATATTTTTCGTTTTAGGCGGTAAAATGCTTTGACAAGTGCGAAAAAATATGATATAGTAATATAGCTTTTTGAATAAGCGACAAATTATTGAGCCATGCAGAAGTACCCAAGAGGCTCAAGGGGCTCCCCTGCTAAGTAAGGCGGTGTGCGGGAGCGCAGAAATCCCCGAGCTTTATTTTCTTTACGGCGTCCTTTTGATCCTTTGCGCCGATATCAATGTGCATACGGCGCGCGTTAAGATCCGTGCCCTCGGGGATAAG
>JAFVQP010000075.1 GCA_017504735.1 Clostridia bacterium
CATATACTTTCTTTGCGCTTCACTTACCGCTTCAGGGTAGAAACGGGAAGGCAACCAAGGTGCGGACGACGTGTAGAAGTACCAACGCACTGCATCCGAGCCCTGCTTATCCAAAACCGACCAAGGATCCACAACGTTGCCCTTATGCTTGGACATCTTAATACCGTTTTTATCGTTTACGTGACCAAGCACGATACAATTTCTAAACGGCGCCTTATCAAACAACAAGGTGGAAATTACAAGCAAGGTATAGAACCAACCGCGCGTTTGGTCAACTGCTTCGGAAATGAAGTCTGCGGGGAAGGTCTGTTCGAATACGTCCTTGTTTTCAAACGGGTAGTGATACTGCGCAAAAGGCATCGAACCAGAGTCAAACCAGCAGTCGATAACCTCAGGCGTACGGCGCATCGTGCCGCCGCACTTCCCACACTTGCAAGTCAAATCATCCAAGTAAGGACGGTGAAGTTCAATATCCATAGGCGCGCCGCACTTTTCATGAAGTTCCGCGCGCGAACCGATTACGTCGATTTCACCGCAATCGTCACAAACCCAAACGGGCAAAGGCGTACCCCAGTATCTATCACGGGACAAGCCCCAGTCGATTACGTTTTCAAGGAAGTTACCCATACGGCCTTCCTTAATCGTTTCAGGCATCCAGTTTACCGAACGGTTGGTTTCAATCAATCTATCCTTGATTGCCGTAACCTTGATAAACCAGCTGGATCTTGCATAGTAAATCAACGGAGTATCACAACGCCAGCAGAAGGGATAGTTGTGCATAAATTCCATCGTTTTCAAGAGCAAGCCGCGTGCCTTCAAATCTTTTACAACAAGAGGATCCGCCGCCTGCGCACCAACGCCCGTAAACTCGCCGCAGCCTGCGGGGAATTTCCCCTCTTCGTTGATAAGCTGTACAACAGGAAGGCCATAACGCTTATCCACCTTGTAGTCGTCTTCGCCGAAAGCAGGCGCGATGTGTACGACGCCCGTACCATCGGACAAGGTTACGTAAGGATCATTGGTCACGAAATGAGATTTTTCACGATAGTTGAATTTTTCTTTCCCGAAAGGATACAATGCTTCATATTCGGTATATTCAAACTCGCTCCCCTTCTTCGTGGAAAGTACCGTGTAGCCTTCTTCGCCGAGCACATTTTTCAAAAGTCCTTCCGCAAGGATATACTTTTCCCCACTTTCTTCCATCTGTACCGTTACGTAGTCGAATTCCGCATTCATACAAAGCGCAACGTTGGAAGGCAACGTCCAAGGTGTGGTCGTCCAAGCGAGAATGTAGGTGTTTTCCTCATTCTTTACCTTGAATTTTACGTAAGCGGTAAGCTGTTTTACGTCCTTGTAACCTTGCGCAACTTCGTGCGAAGACAACGCCGTCCCGCAACGAGGGCAGTAAGGCACGATTTTGTGACCTTTATACAGCAAACCCTTCTTGTGGATTTCCTTTAACGCCCACCATTCCGATTCGATATAATTATCGTGGTAGGTAACGTAAGGATTGTCCATATCACACCAGTACCCAACGCGGTCGGACATTTTCTTCCATTCGTTGGAATACTGCCATACCGATTGCTTACATTGTTGAATGAAAGGCTCAATACCGTAGCTTTCAATACCCGTCTTGCTTTCCAAACCGAGTTTCTTTTCTACCTCAAGTTCTACGGGCAAGCCGTGGGTATCCCAACCAGCCTTTCTCAAAACGTGTTTACCCTTCATCGTTTGGTAACGAGGTACGATATCCTTCATTACACGGGTCAAAATATGCCCGATGTGCGGTTTACCGTTTGCGGTAGGAGGGCCGTCGTAGAAGGAAAACTCCGCATTCCCCTCTTTCGCCTGCATACTCTTTTCAAATACCTTTTTCTCGTTCCAGTATTCGACAATCTCTTTTTCTCTTTCTACAAAGTTCAACGAGGTGTCGACTTTCTTATACATAGACATATTTCTTTCTCCTTAGAGTGTTTTTACAAAAAAAATATAGCCGTAGCGTCTTGGAAAAAACACTACGGCTTTCTAAACCACCAAAACAAACCATCATTTGTTGCACCTGATAACGGAATGCAAACCCGTATTCAATTACTCTCCCCTTATATATATTATAATAATGTAGGGAATTTCGTCAAATCAGCTGGCAAGGTGATATCTTTTACGGACTTTCTCTCCCTTCCACCAAACGGGAGCTCTCTTTGCAAAGCGGTCGTAAAAGCGTTGTCCTCGATAAACGCCTTTAAAATTCAATTTTCTTTATTATAAAGGATTTTTTTTCATTTGTAAAGTGTTTTTTAGCATTTCGTTAAAAATCCGCTTTACATTTTACTTATCTAGCAATACTTCCTTATTTGTACCGTAGAAAACGTCGGCCTTATCCGAAAGCTTTTTGCAAAGCTCCTCAAAGCGCACCCAACGGCTTTCATTATAATCCAGCTCGTAGCTATGTCCCCAAATATACAAAAGTTTCGGTTCATCCGTTTCTAACGCAAGAAATGCATCCACGACTTCTTCTGTATTTGGCTCAAGAAAATGCAAGGTCGGATGAAATCTCCACAAACTTTCCTTTTGCGTTTCAAAGGTGTAAGTGGAAGTAATGGTACGTGCGTAACGAATAGAGGTGTTTTCTTTGATAACTGCCGCTACCCTCTCGTTGTTGTTTACGCCGCCGCAGGGATATGCCATACCTACAACGGGATATCCGCAAAGCTCCGACAACGTCTTTTGGTCTTGTGTTACCTGCCAAACGACCGCTTCGTCACTCAAAACCGTCAAATTAGGATGCGTCAGCGTATGTACCGCCACCTCGTGCCCTGCATACACTTCTTTCACCTGCGAAGCGTTGATAATAGGACGAGGAATATCCCCCACGTCCGTTTTGTAAGGTTCGCCAAGCAAGCCAAGGTATGAGGAGTTAAGATTAAACGTAGCTTTTAAATGATATTTGTTTAAAATTTCAATCAATCGGATATCTTGCGTTACGCCATCGTCAAAGCTGAACGTAATCGCTTTTTTCTTACCATCCCACATAGACTTCTCCTTACAATCTCAGCGTGAAGTTTTTACCAAAGTGAATGCGCGCAACCACCTACAAAAATGCGCGATAAGACACATTACTGCGTCCAACGTCAGGTTGCAAGCGTTCCGCTTGACCTTGTAATGAGTGTTTTCTTTCGTTTCTTTACATAACTTCGCATATCACAAACAGTGAATGCGCGCAGCTACCTAATAAAGTATACGATAAGACACATTACTGCGTCCAACGTCAGGTTGGAAAAATGTAAAGATGCGAGCAGTTCAAGGAGCGGCGAGGAAGCGTACAAGTAGTACGTGACCGAGCCGCGCCGATGAAGTGCGACGCATATATGCGTTTTTTATGGACTAACGCGGTTGATGTCGCGAGGGAACATCGTCGCCTCACGCACGTTCTTCGCGCCCAAAAGGTGCATCGTCAAACGTTCCAAACCCAAGCCCAAGCCGCCGTGAGGAGGCGCGCCGTACTTATGCAACATCAAGTAGGTAGCAAATTCTTCAGGGTTCATACCGAGTTTTTCCATCTTTGCAACCTGTGCGTTGTAATCGTGCACACGCTGACCGCCCGACGTAATTTCCAAACCGCGGAACAACAAGTCGAAGGACAAGGTATATTCGGGATCTTCAGGATCATCCATCGTATAGAAAGGACGCTTCTTGGAAGGATAATGGGTGATGAAAATGAAGTCGGAGTTAAACTGCTTCTTCGCATATTTACCCAAAATCTGTTCTTCTTCAGGGTCAAAGTCCTTCATATCCGTAGGCTGATACTTAAACTTCTTCATAATGATTTCTTTCGCTTCCATGAATTTAAGCACGGGGATTTCCGTGATTTCAGGGATATCGATGTGAAGAAGTTCCACTTCGTTTTGATATTCCGTCTTCAAAAGGTTCATGATATACTTCAAAACGCCCGTTTCCATCTGCATGATGTCCTCAAAGCTGTCGATGAAGCCCATTTCAAAGTCCATGGAAATATATTCGTTAAGGTGACGGCTGGTATCGTGGTGTTCCGCACGGAAAACAGGTGCGATTTCGAACACTTTTTCATATACAGCCACCATCGCCTGCTTGTAAAGCTGAGGGGATTGCGCAAGGTAAACTTGCTTGCCAAAGTAGTCAAGCTTGAATACGTTGGTACCGCCTTCTGCGCCTGCAAAGTTAATTTTAGGCGAGTGGATTTCCGTGAAGCCTTCCTTGGAAAGGAATTCACGGAAGCCGCGCTGGATACCTTCTTGCAATTTGAAGATAGCGCGTTCCTTGGGGTTACGCAAGGTAACGGGACGATAGTCGAGCTTGGTCGAAAGGTCACAGTTTACCTGCTTTTTCGTGATAACCACAGGAGGGATTTCCGCAGGGTGGGAAAGGAGCTCGATATTGTGAATTTGAAGCTCGTATCTGTCGTTGCCCTTAGCGTCCTTACTAGAAACGACTTTACCGGTAACCTTAACGCACGCTTCTTCGCAAATTTTATCGTCCCAGCGGTAAGAGGAAAATTCCGGCGCGTAAACGC
>JAFVQP010000076.1 GCA_017504735.1 Clostridia bacterium
CTTCCCACTCTCTGTAACCCTTTCGATATCGTTGGTAAAATCACGAAAAAGGCGGCGGAAGATACAGGACTTTCAGAAGGTACGCCCGTTCTTTGCGGCACCACCGACACAGTTATGGAGGTATTTGCGTCCGGTGCCGTAGCAAAGGGGCAGATGACCATAAAGCTTGCAACGGCAGGAAGAATCTGTGTTGTTACTGATAAGCCCTACCCCGATAAGAACTTAATTAACTACTCCCACGTTATAGATGGCCTCTGGTATCCCGGCACGGCGACAAAATCCTGTGCCGCATCCTATCGCTGGTATAGAGATACCTTCTCTGAGGACTATCAAGTACTTGATTCCGGTGCTGAAAAAATTGCTCCCGGAGCAGAAGGGTTGATGTTTCATCCTTACTTAAACGGAGAGCTTACTCCTTATGCAGATCCTTCGCTTTGCGGAAGCTTCGTGGGTGTTCGTGCAGGCCACACCAATGCACACTTTACCCGTGCGGTTTTAGAGGGCGTTTCAATGTCCATTCTTGACTGTATGAATGCACTTTCAAAAATCGGCATGGAGCACGATAGCGAAGCCGTTATAATAGGCGGTGGCGGAAAGAGCCCCTTGTGGCGACAGATTACATCTGATATGCTGGGAATAACCTTAGTCAAGAAAAAATACAGCGACTCATCCTTCGGAAGCGCAATGCTTGCGGGTGTGGCTGCGGGATTCTGGGCTGATGCCAGGGCGGCAGTAAGTGCCTGCAACGAAACCGTGCTTAAGACAGAACCGAATATGGAAAATCACAAAATTTATGCCCGGCAGTATAAAAAATACAAGGCGGTGCACGATGCTTTAGCACCGATTTATCACGGAGAGTACTGATAAATGAAAATTGCAGTTTGTGTTAAAATAATAAAGGGAGATATAAATCCCTTTGATGCATCGGCATTGGAATGTGCTTTAAGGCTGTCGGACGATGTGACCGTTATAAGTATGTGTCCGCCTTCAAGCAAGGATGCACTTTTGGCTCTTACACGCCTCGGTGCACAGGTTATTTTGCTTTCAGATGCTATATATGCGGGAAGTGACACTCTTGCAACAAGCCATATACTCTCATCCGCACTTTCAAAAATAGATTATGACCTTATAATTTGCGGCAGCGCATCCCCTCGTGCAGGTCAGGCGTTGATTTCCGCTGCAAAGGTAAAGGCGCTTATCAATGGTAGATTCAACGTATCCTTCTCGGATATTGAAGAATTGGCATTGCCCGTACTTCGTCACCGTCTTAAGTTGAACTTTGAAGCGGTTGCTGAACGTATCAGCGCAGACGAAGTTGTTACGATGATTGTGGAAGAAGTGAAGAAAATGCCTAAATCGAACTTTAAAGAATCCGCAATTCAGGCGGAAGCAATTAAAGAGTAATAGATAGAAACAAGGAAAGGAAGAAAAATGAAGAATTCTTATCTGAACGACGCGTTCTTCGGTCGATTAGAGGCGTTATCTTTAAATTTAAAATCGAACCTCACAGGTTATTTTGGCGGCAAACACCTTGTTCGTTCCTACGGGCAAACGGTGGAATTTGCTGACTTTAGAGAGTACCAGTTGGGGGACGATATCCGCCGTATTGACTGGAATATGTACAGTCGTTTTGAAAAGTACTTTCTTAGGTTGTTCACGGATGAAAGACAGATGCAAATTCAAATTTTCATCGACTGCTCGGCATCGATGGGGAAGGATATGCCTGAAAAAGCCGCTTATACGATGGCAACGGCAGGCGCATTGGGTTTTTTGTCGGTTGAAAGTATGGATAAGGTGAACTTTAACCTGATGAAAGGGAATAAATCAGAGAACCCGTTTGGTACGATTGTTGGGAAAAATGCTTTTTTCCGCGCAATTGGTGCTTTGGAAGAACAAGAATTTGACGGGGATGTGGATATTGAGGCATGCGTAAAGAGCTGTATGGAAACGGGTACGAAAAACGGTTTGACCGTAATCATTTCGGACTTTTTGACGGACAGCAATTGGAAAAAAGCGGTCGAATATCTTTGCTACAAGAAGAGACAGGTGCTTTTGATGCAAATTTTGACGCCGGATGAATTGGATCCTGCATACGACGGCAGAGTGCATTTGATTGATACGGAATCGTACGACTTGACGGACGATAGAAACATGAAAATGCGCATTACGAAGAGTATGTTGCAGGCATATCAGGAAGCGCTTACTGATATGAAGGCGGATATGAAAGCATTCTGTTCTAAACATGGGGTAGATTACGTAAGTATTTCTACCGCGGACCCCATTGAGAGAGTATTGTTTAATGAATTGTTAAAAGCAGGTATTATGGCATGACGTTATTAACACCTTTGGGCTTATTGGGATTGATCGGCATTGTTGCATTGATCATCATTTACATCATTAGGCCCAATTACCAGCAAAAGTTTATTTCCAGTACCTACGTTTGGAAACTCAGTTTAAGGTACAGGAAAAAGAAAATACCGACCAGCAAGCTGCGTAATTTGTTGTTGATTCTTTGTCAAGTTTTGTTCTTGGCAACGGCGGCAGCGATTTTAGCAAGACCGAACTTAATTCTTCAATCGGCGATTAAAGAGCCTGAGGTTGTTGTTATAATCGATGCATCGGCAAGTATGCGCGCACATTTGGACGGAGAGAAACGCTTTACACGTGCTGTTGACGAGGCTTCTATGTTGGTAGAAGATACCTTTGAAGAAGATGGCTACGTATCGTTGATTTTGGCAGACAATGATCCTAAATATTTGCTTTCCCAGCGAATGAGAAAGGACAGTCAAACCGCAATCAGCGAGCAGTTTGAAGCATTAACACAAGAGGATACGCAATGCACCTACGCTTCGTCGGATATCGACGGGGCTATTGAGCTTTGTCAAAGTGTCATTCGTGAAAACCCGAAAGCGAAAATTTACCTCTATACGGACACGGATTATATCTATGTTCCTGAGGAAATCGAATTGGTGAACGTAAGTGATATCAACGAATGGAACGGCGCAATTTTGAACGCAGAAGCACGTTATGAAGACAACTACTACACCATTTACGTGGACGTGGCTTGCTATGGCGACGGAATCGACAAAAAGGTAAACGTAGAGGTTGACCTTTACAACGCAAACGCGATGGATAGCAACGACAAGGGTGAAAATGTGAAGTTTACCCAAACGGTAAAATGTATCGGCGGTCAAACCACAAAGATTATTTTTATCAATAAGGAATTCTACGAGGAAAATAAAGACTTATACGATTCGGCATATGGTGAAAACGTGTACGTAATCGATGAGACGCAGCATCCGAAGGATAAAAAGATTTTCTCTTATAAGTCTATGCACGTTTCCTTGCAGGATGAAATAGGAAACAGCTTAAACGATTCCCTTTTGGAAGACAATTCCTTCGACGTTTACGGCGGTATGAAGCAGGTGTTGAAGGTGCAGTATGCAAGTAAAACCCCGAACAGCTTCTGGCCCGTGGTACTTGGTCAAATTCAAAAGGTATATGCAGACCGTTGGGACGTACAAATCACGGAAGTGAAGAAGGGGGAAGACCCTGCATTACAAGGCTATGATTTGTATATTTTCGAGCATAATATGCCTTCGAAAATGCCTGAAGACGGCGTGTTGTTATTGGCAAATCCTGAGTTGAGTCTTGAATCGTCTATTCCGATTAGTACGGGTATCCGTTACGCAGGCTCGGCAACGACGGCAAGCCCTACGGGTTCGCCTTTGCAAGAGGAGATGAAGCATCCTCTTTTGAATTTGATAGACGCAACGAACATTACCATCTCGAAATTTACGGCATTTACCCTTGACGCTTCGTATGAAACCTTGCTTTCGTACAGCGGACAGCCTATGTTAGCGGTGAAAAATGAAGAGGACTCTAAAATAGTGTTGATGTCCTTCAGCTTGCACTATTCCAACCTCCCGATCCGTATTGAGTTCCCGATGTTGATGAAGAACGTGTTCGACTACTTCTTCCCCGCAACGGTGAATGGTACGGCATTTGAAGTAAATGAGAAGGTTGAAGTCAACTCCATGGGGCAAAAGGTAAGTATTACGGGTTACAATTACGAGCAGGTGATGGAAAGTTTCCCTGATAGTTTTGTCGTAAGCACACCTGGTACTTATACAATCAAACAAACCACTTTCTTTGGGAAAGAAATTATTGAAAACGTTTACGTACAAATTTCTAAGGAAGAGAGCAATATCCTGCAGGAAAAGGAAAGACTTGCCGAACCTTATAAGGTAGAAAACAAGGGCGATATTTTGGAAGATATCCTCTTCTACCTTGCGATTGCAATCGTTTCGCTCGCGTTTATCGAGTGGTGGTTGCGTAATCAGGAAGGAATGTAAGGGGGGGTAAGGAAGATGTTTAATTTTGAAATTTGCTTTACGCACCCTTGGTTGTTGTTGCTGTTGATTCCTGCATTGGCAACGACGCTTATCCCTTATTTCCGTGTTAAAAAGCGTTATAGAAGAACGAGAAACCGCGTTATCTCCGTTGTTTTACACAGCTTGGTGATGACCTTGTGTATCGTTTTGCTTTCGGGGTTCTATATCCGTTATTACGTACCCAATGAACAAAATGAAATTATTTTATTGGTGGACGTTTCCGATACGGAGAACGAATCGACAGAAAGCAGAGATTTGTTTATCCAAAACGTATTGTCGGAAAGCGGCGACGACGGCTTTAACATCGGTATCGTAACCTTCGGGTTCGATCAGGTGTACGCCGTGCCTTTGACACAAGATATTGACAGTATTTTCAATGCGTATGCCGCGGCGGAATTGCCGGATACAACGGCAACGAACATTGCGGATGCATTGGAATATGCAGTCAGCTTGTTTAATTATCCCGATACGGGTAAAATCGTACTCGTAACGGACGCAAAGGAAACGGATGGCGAACTGCTTTCTGTGATTTCCAGCGCGACGGCAAAAGGGATTGCGATTGATGCAGCGTACGTACCTTCTACGTATGCAGGCACGGACGCACAAATCATCGGTGTTTCCATGCCCGAACAGCACGTTGGGCTTGCGGAAGAACATAGCATTGTTGTCAATATCAAGAGTAACGTTGCAGGTACTGCACAGCTTACGCTTTATGACAATGATGAACAAAAAATCAGTGGTATTCAAGACATTGAATTGGTAGAAGGCGAACAAAGCTTCATCGTAGCGAACACGTTTGACGTAGAAGGTTTGCATGAGCTTCGTTTCCAATTGAAGATGTCGGATTCGATTGCGCAAAACAACGAATATACGACCTATTACGATTTACAAATCTACAATAAATTGTTGATTATTGAAAGCAAAGCAGGCAAATCGACTGCGTTGGTTTCTATGTTGAACGGCGCAGAGGAAAAATACAGTGTTAGCGTAGTGGACATTGCAAGCGAGGCGATGCCTACTACTTTGGACGCGTTGCGTATGTACGACCAAGTAATCTTGAACGACGTTGCAAACAGCGATTTACCCATCGGTTTTGACGTAATGTTGCAAAGCTACGTCAAGGATTACGGCGGCGGTCTTTTCACCGCAGGCGGCAGTGACGAGCACGGAAAAGCACACTCTTATAACAAGTTAGATATGTACGGTTCCATTTATCAAGAAATGTTGCCTGTACAGGTATTTAACTATACACCGCCTATCGGCGTTATGTTGGTTGTCGACAGTTCTGGTTCCATGTTGATCAACAATGAATACGGCGGTTCTATTTTCGATTCGGCAAAGGCGGGCGCATTGGCGTGCTTGGACGTATTGTACGAAAGAGACTACGTAGGTCTTATGACCTTGGCAACGAACCAAGAAATTATTTTGCCTTTGACCCCTCGTACGCAGGAAACGAAGATTAGAGAAACCATCAGCGGTTTGAAGGCGGACGGCGGTAACACTGTATTCGGCGATGCAATCAACCGTGCGGGGTTGGAGCTTCGTAACAGAAAGGACGTTGCAAAACGTCATATTATCGTTATTTCCGACGGTATGACGGAAGCGCCTGAAACGTATGAACCCTTGATTAAGGACTTCTACGATAAGGATGGTACGACGTTCTCGGTAATTGGTATTAACATGGAAGACTCGGCTCGTACGGCGATGACCAATGCGACCAGCATCGGACATGGGCGCTTGTATGATATTACCATTAGCAGAAATATGACGAAGGATATCATCGACAGCGTAAAGGGCGATTTGAACGTTCCTAAAATTGAAGACGTGAACCAAGAGGAATTTGCACCGCTTGTAAGCGACTCTCGTTCTCCGTTGGTGCGTGATTTAAAGCGCGACGTGGTAGATAGAGACCGCTTGACGATGAAAATCGGCGGATTCTACGGTGCGAAGATGAAAGAGGGGGCAGACCTTATCCTGGAAGGGGATTATGCTGTTCCTATTTACGCACAGTGGAAGTACGGCGCAGGTATGGTCGGAAGCTTTATGTGCGACCTGCAGGGGACTGCATGGTCAAAAGCCTTTATGGACAGCGACGATGGTAAGACATTTATGACGCGCGTCGTGGATAACTTGATGCCCGTTTCCAACATTCGTCCCAACGATATCAGCATCTCCTTGAAGGAAGACAACTACACAAATACGATGAGTGTATTTGCGAAGCTTCAAGAAGGGGAAAGCGTCAAGGGTGAATTGGTTAAGGTAACGCAAGGCGGGGAAACGGTTGTTTCTTTGAACGAGGTAACGGAAGAGATTGCCAGCAGCTCCACCTTCTATACCATAAGTGCGTTGACCGCGACGAATAAATACAGCCGTTGCGAATTTGTGGTTAAAGAAAGCGGTGTTTATATCATTCGGTTGACCAAATTTGACAAGGACGGCAAACAAATCGGTGATCCGCTCATCGTGCATAAAGAATTCTCGTATTCGGAAGAATATGACCAAGCGGCACTTGCTTCGAAAGCGGAACAAAAGGAATTGCTTACCACGCTTGTGGAAAAGGGCGAAGGGAAGCTAATGGAGGACTTGATAGAGGTAGAGCCTGTATTTGAGGGCTTTGTCGTTAAGATTGAAAAGATTTTCGATCCGAGATTGTCGTTTATGATTGCGGCGATTGTGTTGTTCCTTTTGGATGTTGCCGTGCGCAAGTTCAAGTTTAAGTGGATTCACGAAATCATTCGTGATAGAAAGAGGAAGAAAGAATTACAATAATACGTGGTTGCACATTGTGGGCGGATATGCCCACAATGTGGCACAGTAGATAAATGGAGAAGGCTATGAAAAAGTTAAAGCTTTTCATTTTGGCAAGCTTAATGATTGGCGCCGTAGGCGTAGGGGTAGGGTGTTCCAAGGGGGAAACCCTGGCGCAGCCTACGGACGTCGTATATGATATTGAACACGAGTTGACTTGGGCGGCGGTTGACGGCGCAAAGAGTTATCTTGTAGAAATTGTCAGCGTTGCGACGGGGGAAACGCAAAATATCCCCGTAAGAAGAACTTCCCCTAAGGTGGATCTCGGTTTCTTGGCGCAAGGGGATTATGAAATCCGCGTAAAAGCGTTGGGACGAGATGGCGAGACGGAAGGGAAATGGTCGGAAACCGTCTATTTCAACAAGGGCTATGAAACGGGCTGTGTTTATACCTTAATCAATAACGATAAGGAATACGCTTTGTCTAAATATGGCGAGTCGAGCGGTACGATTTATATCGAAAACGAATATCGCGGCAAACCTGTCACGGAAATTTCTTCGCGTGCGTTTAAAGGGTATTCGGAAATTGAGTACGTACACGTTGGCGATAACGTAAAACGCATCGGCAGTAATGCATTTTACAATTGTAAAAACTTAAAAGGCATATATTTCGGGGAAGAATCGACGTTGAATTATATTGGCGTTGGCGCTTTTCAGCAGTGCGCTTTGTTAGAAGAAATTGCCATCCCTGAAGGGGTAAGCGTTTTATACGATTCGGCGTTTGCATATTGCGGATCCTTGAAAAACGTCACTTTGCATGATAAGCTGACCGCAATTGATGCGTTGGTATTTTCCGATTGCTTCTCGTTGACAAACGTAGTGATTCCTGATTCGGTAACGTTTTTGGGAAGTTCGGCATTTTCGGGTTGTAAAAATTTACAATCGGTGACGATTGGTGAAAACGTGAGTGTGATTAACTCGTCGGCGTTTTATAAATGCGGCGCCTTGACGGAAATTAAATTTCACGAAGCAGGCAACTTAAAAACCATTGGCAATGGTGCGTTTAGCGAATGTACCGCTTTGACCGCGTTGGAAATCCCTGAGGGGGTAGAAGACGTGCAAGCGAATGCATTTTATATGACGGTAGACATCTTGATTGATGCGGAAGGCGCGCAAACGTTGCAGGTAAATTCGAAACTTGCGAACGTAGAAATCCCTAGTACCGTAACCCACGTAGGGGCGCAGGCATTCTTTGGGACGAAAATGTACATGGATGCATATTTGGCAGAGGAAACCCTCATTTATGCAGATGATTGGGTGATAGATGCTTCCATGGACGCTAGAACCAGCCTGGTTGAATTGACGGAAGAGGACTTCAAGGAAGACACCTGCGGTATTGCAGATTCTGCATTGAGCGGTTTTGCGGCATTGGAAGGGGTGTCTTTACCGAACAGTGTGAAATATATTGGCAATTCGGCATTCCGCAGTAATAAGAAGCTTCGCGAATTTGAAGCCCCTGAAGAAAGCGTAGTGAGCATTGGTCAATATGCATTTATGTATTGTGAAATTTTATCCTACGTCGTATTTGGCGATGGGGTAGAAACGATTGGGGAATATGCCTTTGCCGGCTGTACCCGTTTGGATAATACGGAAGATAACGTCATTATTCCCGATACGGTAAAAGAAGTAGGGAATAGAGTATTTGTAGGCACCAAATTGGAGGGCGTAAAGGACGAGGACGGTGTTATTTACGCGGGCAATTGGGTGATTGGCTGCGCAAAAGAAGCGACGGCGGTAACGCTTCGTGAGGATTGCGTGGGGATTGCAACGTATGCGTTTGCAAATACGTCGGTAAGTACGATTACCATTCCTAACAAAAATAAATTGTCGTATATTATGCGCGGCGCCTTCTTCAACTGCACACGTTTGGACATGGTGAATCTCGGCCGTACGTACATTGAAGAAATTGGCGATTACGCATTCTATGCGTGCGAGTCGATGTCCACCATTTCATTGCCTGATACGTTGGTAAAAATCGGCAGATCTGCATTTAGTCAATGTGCGCGTTTGAGCTCGGTTGATTTGTCAATGGAAGATTTGGAAATCATTGGCGAAGCAGCGTTTTTCGGGTGTACCAACTTGGATGAAGTAATCTTCGCAAATAAATCTGCATTGAAAGAAATCGGTGCGAAAGCCTTCTATAAGTGTGAAAGTTTAACAGAAGTGACTATTCCCGGTACGGTAAAACTTTTGGGCGATTATGCTTTTGCAGGCTGTGCGCTCTTGAAAAAAGCGTCGATTGGCAACCAAGTTGCAATCATCGGCAACTATGCATTTGCAAATTGTGAGTCGTTGGGGAACGTTACCATCGCCGCAGGTGTAAATGGGATTGGCGATTATGCATTTTACGGCTGTAAAGAGCTTACTAGGGTAAGCATCCGAGAAGCAACTTTGGAAGGGGAAGGCCTTAAAAGCATTGGCGCGCATGCGTTTAGCGGCGCTGTGAAGCTGTCGATGATCAAATTGCCTTCCACCTTGGAAACGATTGGCGAACAGGCATTTAGAAGCTGTGCTTCTTTGACCTACGTCGTTATTCCTGCCAGCGTGAAAACGATGGCGGAGCATGCGTTCTACGGTTGCAGCGGCGCAAGCTTCTACGTGGAAGAGGGCGTTGTGACCGACGGTTGGAATATCCGTTGGAATTCTAGCTATCAACCCACCGCATGGGGCTGTGTTTTGGCGGAAGATGGGTCTATCGTATCGATTACGATAGGGGGAAACTCCTTGTCGAATACTTGGTCGTTGGATGAATTCTATGCGCCTGAAAAAACGGGCTTCAGCTTTGCAGGTTGGGCAACCGCAGCGGACGGAGAAGTGGTGTATCAGGCAAAGGAAATCGTCAACGCGCCTGTCGGCACGACGTTGTATGCGATTTGGAGTGCAAATTGATAGAAAATTTGCGCTAGAAAAAGGAAGATTGTACGGAAGGGGTGAACTCTTCCAACGATAAGATAAATCAGAAAAAACGGAGGCGAAAAATGGCATTTTCCGATGAAATGAATAACATAGAAGAAAATAACGTAACGGAAGAAACCGTAGAAGAAACAGTTACGGAAGAAATCGTTGAAGAAACGATTGCGACGGAGCCTGCTGTGGTGAAAAAGCCGTTGGACAAGAAGAAGATTGCTTTAATTGCAGGGATTGCGGCAGGCGTTGGTGCGGTGGTAATTGGTACCATCGTGGCAATAGCGGCATCTAAAGGCGGTAAGGAAGAAATTGAATACTCCTTCATCACGGACGGCGGCGTGGCAATCGAAAACGTTACGCTTGAAAAGGGTGAATCGTTTGAATTGCCCACTCCTACCAAGGAAGGGTATAAATTTGAAGGTTGGTACACCAACCCTGAATTTACGGGCGATCGTGTAACGACGGTTGTTGCGGATAAGAGTGTGACGTATTATGCAAAATGGACGGCGCTTTGCGCGATTACGTTGGACGTAAACGGCGGCAGCCTTTCGGAAACGAGCATTTATGCAGAAGCAGGCGTAAGCGTGTATGAATTGGTGAAAGACCTTACCCCCACGAAGCCTGGTCTTACCTTTGGCGCGTGGTTTGTCAACGGCAAGGAACTTGACAAAAACGTGCGCGTACCTGCGGAAGGGATTAGCCTGAAAGCGGAATATAAGGTAGAATACACCGTTGAAATCTATATGGATAACTTGGACGGCGACGGTTATGCGAAGTCGGAAGAGGCAAGCTTTGTTGCAAGCGATTACGTAGGTAAAAAGATTTCGCCCGATTTTGACGTAACGGGTTGTACGCAAACGGACAATGCGGAAGAAGTATTGACGGTGACCCTTTCTGAAACGGCGGCAAACAACGTCCTTAAGGCATATTTCAATAGAAAAACCTATACCATCACCTTTAACCCCAACTATCCCGGCAATGGCTCGATTGGGAAAAAGACGATTGATGCAAAATACGGCGCAGAAGTACCCGTGACTTCCGATGTTTCCGAGTATATGAAAGAAGGGTATTGCATGGTGGGTTGGTCCACGAGTGCGACGAGCGGTGAAATCACCTATGCGGCGGATTTGGATGCATTGTTGTATAACGCAGGGGCAAACGAGGACAAGGGCTATACCATCAAGGTAGAAAGAGAAACCGTATTGTACGGCGTATGGCAAAAGGGTAGCACGGATATCTTCGGCGGGAACGACTACGTTTTCTACACCGAAGGTATGGGTGAAACCATTTATCTTGCGCGCGGCAACGTATTCTTCAAAGGGGAATATGATGCGGAGAAGAATACCTTCAAATTCAAGGAAGGTAAATACGTAATTTTGGAAGGTAAATTGCTTGAAAACGGCAAGTTCCTGTACAGCAATACCGAACGTCAAGTGTCAAGTAAACTGTATAAAGCAGGGGTTGGGCTTGATGAAAACGTTATGTTGCGTATGGACGATACGGACGGTATTACCTACACCACGTACGATGCGGAAACAGGTAAAAAGGCCACCGAATCCAAGGGTACCTACGAACGTGTGAAAGACAACGAATATCTTGCAACCTTTACGGAAACGGATGGGGAAGAAGTAACGACGACGTTGTATTTCATGGTCGGTCAGGTTGAGGGAGAATCGGCTTTCCAAATCCGTAACGAAGAAGAATATAACGCAGGCGCATTCATTTTCTCGGGGATTATGAAAAACGAGCTTGGCGGTTATACGTTTGGTTATCGTAACGATATCAGCCTTACCTTTGACGGGTTTGGTACGGCGACTTGGTCGCAAAGCGGTGCAAACTCTTACTACAACTACAAAAAGTTGGAAGACGGTACGTACGTTTTGACCGATTCTAACGAAAATGAGTTTGGCGTTGTTCGTTTGAGCACGGATGCCAACGTACAAACGCAGGCAAAGAGCTTCTTCGTTTACGATAAGAGATTGGATACCACCGTTACCTTGGAAGACGGCGCAACCTTAACGATGAACGGTATCGGTTCCGCTACCTACACGAAGGATAATAAGACGGTAACGTCCTATTACGTGACGACGAATATGCCCATGGGCGGTACGATGGTATCGATTGTAGAAGATAAAAACAATTATTTGGAGTATAAGTTCCTTTTGACCTTCAAAGAAGAAGGGGAGACGGAAGTTATTGACACTGCAAAAGAGTTGCTCAATACTTACGCGCAATACTACTACAAAGACGAAAAGAGTTTGTACTATGCGCCGATGCTCGTCCTTGACGAGGAAGAAGCGGGCAGGGCAAGCCTTTACGGTTATACTGCGCAAAGAACCTATCTTAAGGTTGCGGAAGGTACGTACACGAAGTTGGAAGACGGCACCTACCTCTTTGAACGTGACGGTGATGGTTCTAACTACGAATACGTACAGGAAGAACCCATCAACTTGAGTACGGTAGAAAAATTTGTTTTCCAGATTGGCAATCAATCGGGATATGAAATTCACTACTGGTACAGCTTTAACGACGTGACGATGGGGGATAACGTAGATTATACCTCGGGCGAAGCTACCTTAAAGCTGGTTGGCGGGTTTGCTTACTATAAAGCAACGGCAAGTATGAACGTTGCGGTTGGTGCCTTTACCAAGAACGGCAACGTAATCACCTTCACGGATGCGAAGGGGGAAGAGTACTACATTGAATTGGATGACGATGCGAAGAGTTTTGCTGTCTTAGAATATGCGCCTTACACGGCATATTGGCTTGAGCCGAACAACCAAGGCAACAGCGATTACTCGTTGAAATTTGACGGTAAGGGCGGTGCGACCTACACCGTGGTTGATGGTGAAACGACGACGGAAACGGTGGGTACGATTGCATTGACGGGTGCAACGACCTTGTTTGGTGAGGACGTGTACGTCTTTACGGCAAGCGACAACAGCGTTACCTTCGAATATATTATGCTTACGAGCGGTGCAACCACCTTCTATTTGAAGAAGGACGTTACTTACGCCGCAGGGGAATATACCTCTACGCAAAGTGCGATGGACGGCGTATTTACTTTGGACGGCTTCTGCAATGAAGCCAAGTACGTGGACGGTGATCTTGTTTATGAGGGTAAATACTACGTAAAGGATAACGTAGTGTACTTCCAGTCGCAAGGTCAAACCTATGTATTGGATAAGGCGGGGGATAAGCAGTTTACCCTTCGCGGTGAAGAATACGGTAACTACGCTTTCTTCGAAAATCAATATTTTGGGGATTTGTACTTCGAATTTGACGGTTATGGAAAGTTGACTGTATTTAACCTTGAAAAGCAGGGTGACGAATACGTACGCGCGAACGTACAAACGGGTACGTACGATAAAAACGGCAGCGTTTATACCTTGATTTTTGGGGAAGAAGCAAATAAAAAGACCTACATATGCGAATACAATGGTTTGAGCTACAAAGGCGAGGACGAAAAATCGTACAAGGTATTGTCCAACAAAGCGGACGTTGCAAGAAACGTTTTGATTGACACGGAAGATTGGGCTGTATTGATTTTGGACGAATTCGGCGGCGCAATCAAATACGATACGATGGGTCAAAAGCGAACGGGTAGATATACGCGTATCACCGATACGTTGTTATATTTTGTAAACTCGCAGGGTACGGACGCATGCTTGTACAATTGCGATATGGAAAACGGTAAGGCTTCGCCTAGCGACTTGAAGGATAGAAGCTACTACACGTCCGATTTGAAGGCGTTGAACTTCACCAAGTATGGTTTTGCAATTTTCAACGGCGATCAGGAAAACGTTAGATTCTACCAGATGGATGGTAACAACGTTATCATTTACCGCCGTCCTATTAATGAAACGGAAGAGGTGAACGAGTACGGCTTTGTAACGGATACAAGCTTTGGTGAATTGAACGACGAAGCGAAGGAATATGGCGGCGATACCTATAATAGAAACGGCGGCGCGGAAATTGACTTTGGCCGTGTAGAAACCAACCTTTCGAGTTATCCCATCTATATGCTTGGTAAAAAGCTGACGATTAACGAGTTGACCTTTGCCCCTGCAGGCGGGGATAACTTCCAGGTTGCGGCAAGAATTAACATGACCGTTGAAGAAACGGAAAGCGGTTCTACGAGTACGCAGGCGATGACTTGCTCAGTAGTGCGTGAAGACGGTGAAATGTACGTATTGTTTAACGGTTTCCGCTTGTATATCAATGCAACCTTCGCAGGCAACGGCGGGGAAAGCACTTTTGAAGCGTACGACCTTAAGTTTAAGCAAAATATGTACTCCTACCGCTACTTAGACATCTACTACCGCTTGTATGCAATTTACGGCGCATCGAGCGCAAACAGTTATCAAAATACCATCGGTAACATTACGTTGGAAATGGATTTTGACGTAAACGGTAAAGAAGAAAGCAATAAGATGTCGGCGGAATTCGGTGAAAATGCAAACCTTTACGATTCTGACAATAAATCGTTGACCAAGTTGGAAGATAAGCCTTTCACTGCGGTAGGCGACAGCGGCTTGTACTATGTCGACACCACGATGGATGACGGTTACACGTATCGTTTGTACTTTGGTATGCAAACACATCAGGTGCTTCGCGCGACGGGTTACATTGTTGTTGGTTTCGTGCGCATGCAGGAATTCACCGTTGATGGCGGTGCGATGGGCGAATACACCATTTCCGTTGGCAGAACGATTACCAGCGAAACAGGTCTAAAAGCAGGCGGTGTATTCTCGATGGAATTGAAGAATGCGCAGGGCTCGTTGGGCATGAAGTACACATCGCTTGACAGCGATTCGTTGTTTGAAGTAAATGGTGAATACCGCTATGTGGATAGAGCGGAGAACGGTAAGGTAACCTACTACTGCGTGACCTTGACGGAAAACGAAGGCGGCGCAATGGGTGAAGAGGGCAAGGAAAACTTTGCTACTTATCAGTCGGCAGTTGTAACCGCAATGGCGGAAGCAACCGTTATGTGCGAAGCGGAAGACGAAGAACGTATTGCGGAAATCGTAAACGGCGAAGTGGTATTGCTCAGACTTCACGGCGTGCTTGTTGTTGCGACGGAATCTACGTATGACGCAGATACGAAGACCTATACGGTCGATACCAAGAAGGGTACCAAATATACGGTCAAAGTAGAAGGCGAAAACGTCCTCATTGACGTTGTTAAAAACTAAATAAGCGAAAACTCGGCAAGGCGGCTGAAAAGCTGCTTTGCCGAGTTGTTTTCATTTTACCGATTGATGGGTTGACGGCTTGCTGAAAGACCGTTTTATTGCGTGCGCTGCATAAGGCGAGAGGGGGAGATTTTGAAATATTCCTCAAAATTCGAAGAAATGGGAAATTGTGTTAAAACCGTGAAAAAATAGGGCGATTTAAGCGTTTTTTTGATTGTTTCAATCACTTTTTATGATTGCATTTTATGATTTTTTCATATCTATTAATTAATTTTTTTGATTTTGCTTATTTTTCGATTTACATTCGTGACAGAATGTGATATAATACTATGGTGTCATTATGGGCACAAGCGGTTTTTTGTAGATTTCTGAACAAAAAAACATGAAAAAACGGCACTTTTTTTGAAAAAAACGTTCAAAAAAATTGTGCGAAATATCAGATGGAAAAACAAGGAAAGAATAAATTCTTAAAGGATTGGTAAGATGAAAGGATTTAAGAAAATTGCAATTAAATGTATGGCGTTCCTCAGCCTGTTTAGCGTTGGCGCAGGTATTGTAGGACAAAGCCTTGCCGAAGCGAAGGGGATTACGCCTGGTTCGACCTCGGTAAAGTCCAACATTGAAAAAGTGGATGCTTTGGTGGACAACAACGTAGAACAGTACTTTGATCAGAGCGTTGTACAGCCGTTACCCGGCGTTGTACAAGACAATCAAACGATTTCTGTTATCGTTGAATTGAAAGGCGAAAGCGTCATGGATACCTTTAAGGCGCAATCGACCGTGAATACGGTAAGCGAGTACGTAAATACAAGCGAGGCGAAGCTCCGCGCGGCTCAAATTGAACAGGAACAAAATTCTTGGATTTATAACTTGAATAAGAGCGGTATTTCCTATAAGCTTGGCGAAAGATACGACACGGTATTAAACGGTTTCGAAATCGAAATCCGCGCGAAGGATTTTGAAAAGGTAAACGAATTCTTCGGTAGAAGCGCAACGTTGACCGTCGGTGACGAATATGCGCCTGCTTTGGCGGAGCCTGTAACCAACTACGTTGACGTATATGATACGGGTATCTTTGATACTTCCCGTTCGACCTATCAAGGCGACGGCGTTGTCGTAGCGGTACTCGATACCGGTCTTGACTACACGCACACCGCATTCAGCGTGGATAACTTCACCACGGAAATCGAAGCGTTTACCCTTGACAGCGTATCGGAAAAAGTAGGGGAAACGGTTGCATCGAAATTCTCGAAAGGTTTGTCGGGTGAAGACGTTTACGTAAACAAGAAGGTGCCTTTCGCATACGACTATGCGGACAAGGATCCCGACGTATTGCCCATCAACTCTGATCACGGTACCCACGTTGCAGGTATTATCGCAGGTAAAGACCAAGAAATTACCGGTGTTGCACCCAATGCACAGCTTGCAATCATGAAGGTATTCTCCGATGCACAGCAAGGTGCAAAAGACAGCTGGATCTTGTCGGCTTTGGAAGATTGTGTTGCCTTGGGCGTTGACGTTATCAACATGTCCCTCGGTTCGGCAGGCGGTTTCACCCGTGAAGTGGATAAGGCAAACAAGAACAACGTTTATGACAAAATCCGCGAAGCAGGTATTTCGTTGATTGTTGCTGCTGGTAACGACGCCAACGCAACCCGCGGTTCGACGAAGAACGGTAGTAACGGTTTGACGAGCAACCCCGACTCCGGTCCCGTAGGTACGCCTTCGACGTATGAAGCGTCCCTCTCGGTTGCGGCAGTTGACGGTGTAAAGACCCCTTACCTTCGTTGGAACGACGATATCGTTTACTTTAAAGAAGCTTCCACCTCCGACTCGGAAACGAGACATTTCGTAGATGAAATTTTGGCGGAAGTAGGTACGGACAGTTATGAATTTGAATACGTAACCATCCCTGGTATAGGCCGTTCGGCGGACTACCCCGAAGATAAGAGCTTCTACGAAGGCAAGATCGTGCTTGTAAAGCGTGGTCAAACGACCTTCGAAGACAAGGTACGTGTAGCGTTGGTTGAAAAGGGCGCGGCAGGTATCATCATCTACAACAACATTTCCGGTGACATTTCGATGTCCATCGGTGAAAGCACGGGCAGAGGCGGCGTTTGCTCCATCTCGCAAGACGATGGTGAAAAGCTTGCGGCGCAAGGCAGCGGTATTATCAAGGTAAGCAAAGGTCAGTTGGCTGGTCCTTTCATGTCCGACTTCTCTTCGTGGGGTCCTACCTCCGACTTGAAGATTAAGCCCGAAATTACGGCGCACGGCGGTGAAATTTACTCGGCTGTACCTGGTCAAGCGTACGACAGATTGTCGGGTACTTCGATGGCGGCGCCCAACCAGGCAGGTGCTGCGGCGCTTATCCGTCAGTACGTTAAATACAGTGAAGTATTTGGCGCAGCTGAAGAAATGGAAAAGAAACCCGTAGAAGTTACCACACTTGTAAACCAACTTATGATGTCCACGACGGATATCGTAATGAACAAGAACGGCGTTGCTTATTCGGTTAGAAAGCAGGGCGCAGGTCTTGTAAACATCATGAACGCATACACCTCCGCATCCTACGTTTCCACCTTCGCAAAGGGGACGGACGCTGAAGGCAACGAAACCTTGGTAGAAATGGACAAAACCAAGTTTGAACTTGGCGATGACAAGGCGCGTAAGGGCGTTTATGAAATGACCTTCGCAATCAACAATATCAGCAAATCGTCGGCAACGTACGAGCTTGGCGCGCTTGTGATGACGGAAGGCGTAAGCTCCACCTATACCAGCCACGGCGATACGACCGTAACGCAGGAAGGCTACGTATTGAACGGCGCACAAATGAGCATTCTTTCCGTAAGCGGCGGCGAACAAAGCGGTATGAACGTAACGGTTGGTTCGAAGAAGAGTGCAAAGATTACTGTAAAAATTACTTTGTCGGATGAAGACAAGGCATATATGGATAAATCCTTCAAATACGGTATGTACGTAGAAGGTTATATCACGATGAAAGCGGTGTCGGGTACGACGGTAGATATGAACGTGCCTATGCTTGCGTTCTACGGCGACTGGACGGAAGCGCCCATCTTCGACGAAGAATATTACGACACGCACAAGGATGAAATCAATGCAGGTCTTGATCCAGAAGACAAATTGATGGAAGACGCATACGCAACGCGTATATATGGCGGTTTGTACAGCGAATATATCGGTACGTTGGGTACCTACTACTTCGAACAAAACCCTGCAGCTACGCAGATTGCGGCGGATAAAGATAAGATTTCGCTTTCCAACCAAGAAGGGGAATCGAATGGTACGTTGAACAGCATCTATTCGATTGCGGCAGGTCTTTTGAGAAACGTTAAGGAATGGAACTTGACCATCGTGGAAGAAACGACGGGTAAAGTGATCTTCGAAAAGACGGGTCATAACCAAAGAAAGTGTATCAGCCAAGGCAGTACCATCTATCAATCGAGTATGGACATTGACTTCAAAGTGCTTGAGCATAACTTGAAGAACAATACGAAGTACAACGTGAAGGTGGAAACTTACATTGACTATGGTACGAAAGAGGAACAAAACAACGCACGTAACGTGTTTGAATTCCCTCTCTACATCGACTTTGAAGCGCCTACCTTGACGAACGTTTCTTACCGTACGGTATATGACAAGACGACGAAGAAGACGCAGTTGTTTGCCGACGTTAGCGTATATGATAACCATTACGCAATGGCAATGCAGGTAGGTCAAATCGTAGAAGATACCGATCCTGCAACCTCGACCATCTACAAGTTGGAAACGTTTGGTAAGTATCTTACCCCTGTATATTCCAGCTACAATTCCACCTCTGTTGTAGAGATTGAATTGACCGATTACGTACAGAGAATTAAAAACTCCTGCGGTCCTCAATCGGACTATCCCAACGACGGTACGGCGATTGAATACAACAACAATTCCTTCGTTATTAGCTGTTACGACTATGCAATGAACTCGGCAGCCTATCAGGTACGCTTGCCCGATGAAATTTTGGCAATGTACTTTGATATGGAAGAAGAGGAACTTCGCCTTAGCCCCAACGAAACGAAAGACCTTACCCAAATTTTGAAGGTATATCCTGCAGAAAGCTGGTTGCAGGTTTTGGATTTCGAAACCTCTGACAGTGAAGTAGTGGATATTATCAACCAAACGGTAATCGCTAAGAAGAGCGGTACCGCAACGGTTACGGCAATCGGCTACGACAAAGAAGGTAACAAGAAGACCGCTGAATTGAAGGTAGTGGTTCTTGCAGAAGGCGACGAAGGCTACAACGGTAGCTACAGCATCCCTGAAATCAATAAATTTGCATTGACGGGTTATAAAGTAAACAAAGCTTACTATTCGACGATTACGGCGGAAAGAGAAATCGGCTTAGAAGGTTCGACGCAATCGTTTGGTAATTCGGTAGCGTTGTCGATGTTCCCTTCGGAAAGCGTAACGTTGCGTTATGAATTAGACTCCTACTTTGCAGACAGAACGACCATTACCTATACGGTTGGTAACAGCGAAATTGCAACGGTAGACGAAAACGGTACAATCGTAGCGCAGGCGGAAGGTACGACCATCGTATCGGTTGACGTGTTGTTCGATGGACAAAGCACCTTCTATTCGGGCAGAGTTGCCATTACGGTTAAAGATCCGTACACGGCAAACGCAATCTACCTGATGTCCTATAAGGGCTTGGGCGGGGTTGTTGAAATCCCTGCTGACCGTGGATTTACACAGATTTATTCGTATGCATTCTCCAACTACAAATACGTAGAAAAGGATTTGAAGGCAGGCGACGTTATTGACGAGGAAGATCCTTACAGCATTAAACAGCAATACATCGGTGAAGATACAATTACGAAAGTTATCATTCCCGAAGGTGTTACGCACATTCAAGAATATGCATTTGCAGGCTTGACGGCGTTGGAAGAAGTTGTATTGCCGAAATCCTTGATTAACATTGGTTTGAAGGCATTCTACAACTGTACGAAGCTGAAGACGATTAACCTTGAAAACGTTAAGTTTATCAACGGTTCGGCATTTGAAAACTGTATCTTGGAAGAAATGAAACTCGATTCGATCAACGCAATCGGTGATTACTCCTTCAAGAACTGCCGTCTTAACTACGTAGTATTGCCGAAGTCCTCGCAATCACTTGGTGTTGGCGCATTTGCAAACAACCAATATTTGACGAGTATCGAATTTAAGGCATCGAAGATGAAGATTGGTGCGTCGGCGTTTGTAGGCTGTAACAGTCTTGTAAACATCAGCATCAACGCAGCGGTTATCGCGTCGTATGCATTTAGCGATTGTACGAATTTGCAAACGGTTAAGCTCGGCGCAGACGTAGCGGTTATCGGTGAATATGCATTTGCTGGGACTGCGGTAAGCAAGTTTGACTTTATTACAACGAACAACAACTTTGAGGTGAAGGAAAACGGTACCCTCTTGTATAAGAAGGGGACGGGTGAGCTTGTATTGGCAGTACCTAAGTATGTAGGAACGGAAGGCGTAGTGACCCTTCCTAACGATACGACCTCGATTGCAACGGGTGCGTTTGCAGGCAATAAGAACCTTAAAAACGTGACCGCAAACGGCGTGGAAAGCGTTGGCGCACATGCGTTTGCAGGTTGTACGCGTTTGTCGAGCGTGACGATGCCTAGCTTGGTGACGATTGGCGACAATGCGTTTGAAAAGACGGCATTGAAGGCAACGCCCAGCTTAAGTAAGGTTACTTCCATCGGTGCATATGCATTTGCTAGCACGAATTTGGAAACGGTAACGCTTGCACCTGAAACGAAGGTTGGCGAATATGCATTCGCTTATAACAAAGCTCTTCACACGGTAGACGTTGGCAACGACGTAGAGCTCGGCAAAGGTGTGTTCTACAGCGAAGTAACGGACAACACCTATGAAGAACGTTATGATAAGAAGTATTACACCGACTACGTATATGAAGTAAAAGACGAAGAGGGTAACGTAAGAGAAACCTATACCTACTATCGTTATAACTTTGATAAAGTAGATACTTCCGCATTGGAAAACCTTACCATCGGTAACAACGTTACCATCGGTGAAGCGGCATTCCAGGGCAACGTAAAACTTAGCACGGTTACGCTTGGCGAAGGTGTAAGCATCGGCGATTATGCATTCTACAACGCAGCGAAGTTGGCAAACATCGACTTGTCGAAGGCTGTGAAAGTGGGCGCATTTGCATTCTCCGGTACGAATACCCCTGATTATTGGGAATGGAACAATAAGTGGCAATACGCTTACGAATTGGTAATGTTGGACGACGTTTTGACAGCAATCGATTACGTATATACCACCATCGCACCTATGTTGACTTCGGTTGACCTTAGCGCTGTGACGGAATTGGGCGAAGGCGCATTTGCTTACAACTTACAGCTTACCGACGTGAAGTTGGGTGATGAACTCAGTGCAATCACGTTGGTGGATGACGAGAAAACCGTAGAAAACGGCAAAATCGCAAACGCGGCGTTCATCGGCTGTGAAGTGTTGGAAAGCGTTGTATTGCCCGCTAACGTAACGGCAATTGGCGACTATGCGTTCTACCGTTCGGGTATGAAGACGATTGCGCTTGACAACATTACGACGGTTGGTGCATTTGCATTTGCGAATACGCAGTTGGCGAGTGTAAAAGTAAAAGAAAATGCAAGATTGGAAAACGGTGCGTTTGCATATTGCTATGATTTGGCAACCGTTGAAAATCTTGACAAAGTAACCTATATCGGTGCGTCGGCATTTGTGAATACCGCTTTGACGGAAGCAAACCTTGCAAACGCAACGGAAATCGGTGATTTCGCATTCGGTTCGGCACCTCTTGAAAAAGTTACCCTTGGCGAAAACTTGACGAAGCTTGGTGAAAACCCCTTCGCGGCAACGAAGTTGACGACCTTCGGTAAAGAAGAAGACATAACCTTCAACGGTCAAGTGGTTGGTACTACGTTGAACGAAAATTACACGCTTGGCGAAAGCAAAGCTGTTCAAATTATCGACGGCGTGCTTTACCAAACGACGGCAAAGGGTGGGTTAGAGCTTGTTTCCTATCCCACGGAAAAAGCTGGCGATGCATATAAAGTGGTAAACGGTACGGTTCGTATCAGCGCAAGAGCGTTTATGGACGCGCCTTTGATGAACGTGACCATCGCTTCTACGGTGAAAACGATTGGTGACAAGGCACTTTACGGCTGTGAAAACCTCAATACGGTAATCTTCTTGGGCTATGAAGCGCCTCGTTTGGAAGAAGAATACGATACAACGTATCTTTCCTATGAGAATATGCCTCATACGGGATATATATCGGATTATCAAGGCTTGGGTATCGTACCTTATTATATGTGGAGCGTTACCTACAACTACAGTAACTTCTACTTTGGTGCAAACTTCGTAGATCACATCGGTCACTTGGATAATCACAAGTTGGTAATGGTAAGACCTGTCAACGGTCAGCATTACGACACGTTTATCTTCGAACAATACTTCCCCACGGTGGTGGACGGTAGCTATGCGGCTATGGACGATACCTTGAAGGTTATCGAAATGATCGCGGCATTGCCTGATGCGGCAAACGTAACGCTTGCCGACAAAGAAGCGATTGAAGCGGCACGTGCGGCATACAACAACTTGCCCAACGAAGCACAAAAATCGTTGGTAGATACCACTCGTTTGGAAGCGGCTGAAAACATTTTGAGCAGCTACCTTGAACAGGAAGAACCTTCCGATGGTGAAGACAATACGGACGAAGAAAAGAAGGGTATGCCTGTATGGGCGATCGTATTGATATCCGTAGGCGGTACGCTTGTGGTTTGCGCTGGCGCATTTGTAGGTTTCCTTATGTGGAAAAAATATGGCGCATCGATAAAAGAAAAGTTTGTTTCTAAAACAGCAGTGGAAGAAGCTACTGAAGAAGTAGTGGAAGAAACGGTTGAAGAAGCTACTGAAGAAGTAGTGGAAGAAACGGCTGAAGAAGCAACCGAAGAAACAACGGAAGACGTACAAGAACCCGTAGAAGAAACGGAAGAATAAGAGGACGTTATGAAGAAGAAATTAAAACTTACGTTACTCCTTGGCGGTATGGCGTTGGCTTGCGTAGCCGCAGGCTGCGGAACGCTGACCCCCGTGGAGGAAAACAAAGAAGCGGGATATTTGATTTCGGTAACATATGATGCAAACGGCGGTTCGTTCTTGAACCGCCCGGGCATCACGGTTATGGATATGTTTCACCCTGATAAGTACGAAGCGGACGCGCAGGGTATAAAGCATATCAAATTAATCGAACCGACTGACCCTTCCCGACCCACCAGCGGTTCCGACTCGATTACCTTAACCTTGCAGGATCATTTCTTTGCAGGTTGGTATCAAAACCGTGAAGTGAAAACGGTGGATGGCAAGCCTGTGGATGAAGCAGGGAAAGAGCTTGCTTTGCTTGAAAATGGTACCTACGTGTATGCGGATACGGTAGACGAGGAAAAGCCTACGGAGGCAACCCCTGCGTATAACTATTCTGGTTATTGGGATTTTGAAAAGGATACCATCAATTATAAGGAAGGCGAATCCGTGAATATGACCTTGTATGCAGGCTGGGTACCTTACTACGAATTCCACTATTATTATAAAAAAGATAATAAGTGGACGAAGTTGGATGAAACTACCTCGTTTGACTACAAGATGACCAACGCAAGTGAAAACCAAGCGGATAAAGATACCATTTTCCTGCCTAGATGGGACGATGGTGCGATGAATTACAAGAAGGCGTATATGGATAACAGCGAATACGTATTCCCTTCCATCGCAGGTACCACCTTTGAAAAAGCCTACGAAGACGAGGCTTGCACGAAGGAAATTACCGACTCGCTTGAACACAAGGGTGTGTTGAAGGCTGCGGATGGTGAAACGAAAGCACTCGTGGTAGAAAACCGTGTACAAAACATCTATTTGACGGTTACCGCAGGTGAACAGTATCGTATCACGAAGCCTGAACAGTTGATAAAATATGCCAATGCAAAGGGCTACTACGAATTGGCGAACGATATGGACTTTACCGGTTTGTTTTGGCCTATGAGCTTTGCTTCTGGTGAATTTACCGGTAAAATGTACGGTAAAGACGGCGCGAAAGTGACCTTGAGCAATATCACCGTAGAATACAGTGCGGATACTGCATACGGCGGCTTGTTCGGTAAAGTAGCGAAGGGCGCAACCATTAAGGACATTGCGTTTGAAAACGTTACGTTAGACCTTATCAAGACGGGCAGACATGCTGACTCGGCATACGGTTTGTTTGCAGGTGAAGTGGAAACGGGCGCAACCGTATCGGTAGAAATCGGCGGTAAAATTAAAATCGGTAAAATTACCCCCGTAAGCACCGCGGCGTTCCACTTGGTGGCAAACGATACGAGAACGGGCATTACGGCAAAAGATATTGGCTTGGTAATTTACGGCGAGCAGTTGATGGAACAGTATGAATATACGGTAAACCCTGAAACGGTACAGGTTGCCGATGATGGTACGATTACCTTTAGTTTCTACCCCTCGTCCGATTTAAAAAATGAAAAAGAATATATTATTCAATAATAGGAGGAATAAATTATGAACAAGAAAAGACTGTTTCGCGTGATGAGTACGGTTCTTTGCGGCGTAATCGGGTTTTCTACGGTTGCAACGCTTGGCGCATGCGGCCAAAAGAAAAAGGACAGTATCACCATTATGACGGAAGAATTGAGCGGTTTGTTCAATCCATTCTATGCAACGTCCGGTACGGATATGGACGTAGTAGGTATGACGCAGATTGGTATGCTTTCCACCGACCGTAACGGTAACTTGGTAGCAGGCGATGCTGAACCTACGGTTGTAAAAGACTTCGAATATCACATTGAAGGCGAAGGCGAAGAAGCAAAGACGATTTACACCTTTGTTATCAAAAACGATTTGAAGTTCTCCGACGGCCACCCCTTGACGATGGAAGACGTACTCTTCAACATGTACGAATATCTCGACCCCGTTTACACGGGCTCCTCGACGATGTACTCTATTGACATCGAAGGTCTTTCCCAGTACAGAACGCAAACCAACTACGCAGGCGGCAGCGAAAACACGGATGCGCAAATCTCTCAAAACGCAAACGCTTACGCAAGACTTCGTATCCTCGAACTTAGAAATATCTACGAACAGGCTGGTAGAATCGGTAACGCTACTTCCACGACGTTCAGCTTGGATTCTGACGGCATGAAGGCAGCAATCGATAAGCACAATGCAACCGACGGTTATAAGAAGGCAGTTGCGTCCAAGCAGGAACAAGCAGACCTCGCAGCGAAAGGCGCTGCTGAAGAAGCGGCATTCTACCGCGCACAGCTTTGGGCTGACTATCAGGAAACCTTGACGACCTTCAAGAAGGAATTGCAGGCTGACTACAAGGCGGCAAAAGAATCGTACGATTTGACGACCGCTCCTTACAGCGACCACGCAGAAGCATTGTCCAACGACATCTTCAAATTCTTCTTGTATGAAGGCTACATCGTTCCCGAATACAACAAAATTCAGGGTAAAGTAGATAGAACGAAGATTTTGAAATTCGACAACACCGGTATCGTTGATAGATATAAGACGGAAGAAGAAGCAATCGAACGTGTTTACAACGATAAAATTGTTAGCGAATTGAACCAAATCCTTACCTACTGGGGTACGGCAGGTACGTTGACGACGAAATATTCGGCAGAATCCATCGATATTCAGTTGCACGACAACATGAAAGATGGCGAATTGGCATATCCCAACGTATCGGGTATCGTTTCCCTTGGTCATACCACGGATACCAAAACGGTAAAAATCGGGGAAAAGACCTACAACGTAGCATCCGATTTGGATGAAAACGGCGTTCCTAAGAACAGCAACGAATACGAAGTATTGCAAATCACCGTAAATGGTACCGACCCTAAGGCAATTTACAGCTTCGGTTTCAGCGTTGCTCCCGCACATTACTACTCGGCTGACGATGCACATCCCAACGGTAGAGAAATCGACATTAAGAACAACAAGTTCGGTGTAGAATGGGCAAGCAGTGCATTCCAGTCCAACACCATTCAGTCGGCTCAACACCTTGAAGTTCCTATGGGTGCAGGTGCATTCCAGGCGACCAACAAGGACAACGCAACCAACCCTAAGGGTTCTGAATTCTGGAGCCAGAACATCGTTTACTTCAAGAGAAACGACAACTTCGAATTCCCTGTAAAAGCTGAAAAGCTTCGTTTCCAAGTAGTAAGCGCGTCCAACGCACTTGACAAGCTTGAAAACGGCGAAGTTGACTACATCACGCCTCAGTTCACGAAGGCAAACTCTGCAAGACTCGCTGAGCTTGAAAAGAAGGGCTTCACCCAGCTTTCCGCTTGGCAGCTTGGTTATGGTTATATCGGTATCAACGCAGGTAAAGTTCCCAACGTAAACGTTCGTCGTGCAATTATGGCTGCAATGCAGACTTCGCTTGCACTCGAATACTATGAAACGGGTACGTGTAAGGTCATCGACTGGCCTATGTCCACCGTAAGCTGGGCTTATCCTTACCAGGCTGACGGTACGACCTCCAAGCCTAACGGTAAAGACTACATGATGTGGAAGCAGGGCGACGAAAAGAACGATTACGCTTCCGCAAAGGCTGAAATTCAGAAATACATGAACGCAGCGAACGTAAAAGAAGGTGACGCTGCGCTCAAGATTAAGTTCACCATCGCAGGCGCATCCATCACCGAACACCCTACCTACGCAGTATTCAAGCAGGCTGCTGAAATCCTCAACAGCATGGGTTGGGAAGTAGAAGTTAAGGCAGACTCTCAGGCGCTTACCAAACTCTCCACGGGTTCCTTGGAAGTATGGGCAGCAGCATGGGGCGCGGCGCTTGACCCTGATATGTATCAGGTTTACCACAAGAACTCTACGGCTACCTCCGTATATGCATGGGGCTACCGTGAAATCAAAGCTGACACCAGCACGTACAAATATGAAAACGAACAAATCAATGCATTGAGTGAAATCATTGACGAAGCTCGTTCGATGATGGATCAGAATGCAAGACGTCCTTTGTATGAAGATGCAATGCGTATCGTACTTGACCTTGCAATCGAAATGCCTGTATATCAACGTATGACCTTGTACGCATACAACAACAAGACCTTGCAGGGCTTGAACAACACGGTTAACCCTTACAGCTCGCCCCTTGAAAAGATTTGGGACTTGGAATTGACGGAAGAGGCTAAAGCAGGTACCGCAGGCGGTTCTTCCGTAGTAGTTATCGTAATCGTTGCAGTTGTTGGCGCAGCAGCGTTGGCAGCAGGCGGCTTCTTCGGTTATAAGTTCCTTATGAAGAAGAAAGCAAGCGGTATGGACGAATACGAAGAAGACGAAGACGAAGTTGAAGAAACGAAGACTGAAGTAGAAGAAGCTTCCGAAGAAACAGAAGAAACAGAAGAAACGGAAGAATAATCAAAAAAATTTCTGGAAAGCTTTTTAGCTATTTGGAGTAGAAATGTTAAAATATATTCTCAAAAGAATAGGGATATCCATCTTAATTTTGCTTGGTGTTTCCTTCATTTTGTACGCATTGCTCCGCTGTATGCCGACGGACTTCGTTGAGGCCAAGATTTTGGCACTCAACACGTCCGGTAATACGGTTACGGAAGAGTTTAAACAGCAAATGTACAAAACCTATGGTTTGGACGGGAACATTGTACAAGGGTATCTCAACTGGATTAAAAATATCTGCCGTTTTGACTTCGGCAGAAGCTTTATCAGCCAACGTACGGTTGTGTCGGAAATTTTCAACGCCGACAGAATCGGTACGTCCTTCCTTGTAGCGGCGATTGCAACCATTTTCGAATTTATGATTGCAATCCCTCTCGGGATTACGGCGGCTACCCATCAATATTCCTTGCGCGACTACGTTGTAACCGTATTCGTGCTGATTGGTATTTCCTTGCCTTCCTTCTTCTTTGGCCAAATGTTGAAGGACTTGTTTGCAAACAAGTTGGGTTGGTTCCCTGTTGCAGGTATCAGCGACCCTAACTTTACCCCTGCAAACTGGTGGGAAGGTATGGTGGACTACTTACACCACATGTTCTTGCCCATTTTGACCGTTGTTATCTTGAGTATCGGCGGTAGAATGAGAATGACCCGTACGAATATGTTGGAAGTGTTGAACTCCGACTATATCCGTACTGCAAGGGCAAAGGGTTTGAGCGAAAGCAAAGTTATCTACAAGCACGCATTCCGTAATACGATGATTCCCGTTGTAACGGGCTTGGCAGGGTTGATCCCTTCCTTGTTCTCGGGTGCAATGATTACCGAGCAAGTATTCAACTTGACCGGTATCGGTAACTATGCCTTGACGGCGATGACCCAAGGTGATATCCCCGTAATTATGACCTACAATATGTTCTTGGCGGTGTTGTCCGTTACGGGCGTATTGCTTGCCGATTTGATGTACGCTGTGGTTGACCCTCGCGTTAAGCTTGCGTAAAGGAGGACGATATGGAAGAAATTAAAGATTTGGAAATGCCGACCTCTGAAGAGGAGCTTGCAGAAGAAACGGTTGTAGAGGAAACGGAAGCGGAAGCTTTATCCACGGAAGATACCGAAACGCCGCTTGACAAAAACGTAAGATTGATGTCACCCACGCGTATGTTGCTTCGTCGTTTTTTCCGTTCGAAGCTGTCTGTGGCTGGTATCATCATGCTTGCGTCGTTGTTCGTGTTCTGTTGGTTTGGTCCCCTTGTGTACAACCACTGGGGTGAAATTGAAACCGACCGTACGGGCGCAATCGAATATACCGAATATGAAATAGACGCAAATAATGACGGTGAAGTGGATTATATTCAAATCATCGTTACCGACAACGGTGTAAACGCACTCGCAAAACCTTCCGCTGACCACCTTTTGGGTACGGACGAACAGGGTATGGATATCTTTACCCGTTTGATGTACGGTGGCAGATTGTCCTTGACCATCAGCTTTTTGGCGGTATTCTTGACCTCCTTCTTAGGCATCGTCTTGGGCGGTTTGGCAGGGTATTACGGAGGTGCGGTGGACAATATCATCATGCGTATATGCGACGTCTTGATGTGTTTGCCTACGCTGCCGTTGATGTTGATTATCGGTACGGTGCTAGACTCCAACGGGGTTCCGTCGGCGTACTACATATACCTTTTGATGGGCTTGCTTGCTTTGTTCTCTTGGACGGGTATGGCAAGACTCGTGCGCGGTCAAATCTTGTTCTTGCGTGAGCAGGAATACATGGTTGCCGCAGAAGCAATGGGCTATTCGACCGCAAGAAGAATTTTCAAGCACTTGATCCCCAACATTTTACCTCAAATTCTTGTATCCATGACGATGTCGCTTGGTAGCATGATTTTGTACGAATCGACCTTGTCCTACTTGAACTTGGGTGTAAGAATCCCTTACGCTTCGTGGGGTACGATGATTGAGGTTATTTCCAAGAGAAGTGATATTCTCCAAAACAATTTCAACGTTTGGGGTCCTCCGGGTGTATGTATCATTATCGCGGTGCTTGGTTTCAACTTCATTGGCGACGGTTTGCGCGACGCGCTTGACCCTAAACAGAGGAGATAAGTATGGCGTTCAAATTATTTAAGAAAGAAGTAACGGAAGAGGGCGCAAAGCCTGCGACCAAAAGTAATTATCTTAGCGGTAAGGAAATTAGAGTAATTGCCAAAGCCAACGCGCAGGAAATGCGTCGTTTGGAAAAGGAAAAGAACCGCAAGGCGCACCCTTCCGAATATACTACGGAAATGAAGGACGACGGCAATATCCTTGAAGTGGAGAACTTACACTCGTATTTCTTCACCGATCAAGGTGTTGTTAAGGCTGTAAACGGTGTTACCTTCAACATTCCCGTGAACTCGACGGTGGGTGTTGTAGGGGAATCGGGTTGCGGTAAATCGGTTACTTCGATGTCCGTTATGCGTTTGTTGCAAGGCCCTACGGGTCAAATTGTAAACGGTTCGATCCGTTTTAAGGCGAACGATTACAAGCGTGACGAAAATGGGAATTTTATCCCTGTATATGAAAGAGATGCGAACGGTAAAATCGTAAGAGAGCCCGTTTTGGATAAAAACGGCAACCCTAAGCTTGGTCAAAACGGTAAACCTTTGAGAAAACCGAAACAGCTTTTGGACGAAAACGGTATCGGCGTCTATGAAATGGAACAAAAGGTGTATGATATCGCAAAGATGCCTATCAAGGAGATGTATCGCTTGAGAGGCCGTCAAATGGCGATGGTATTCCAAGAACCTATGACTTCGTTGAACCCCGTTTTCACCATCGGTAACCAGTTGGATGAAGTAAGCCTTTTGCATATCCCCGGTGCAACGCCGGAACTTGCGAAAAAGCGTTCGATTGAAATGTTGAACCTTGTTGGTATCGCTATGCCCGAACGCGTTTACGCTTCTTACCCCCACGAATTGTCGGGCGGTATGCGCCAGCGTGTTATGATCGCTATGGCGTTGGCTGGCGAACCCCGTTTGATTATCGCGGACGAGCCTACGACGGCGCTTGACGTTACCATTCAGGCGCAAATTTTGGACTTGTTCAACGATTTGAAGAGAAAAATCAACAGCTCGATTTTGTTGATTACGCACGATTTGGGTGTTATCGCGGAAATGGCGGATTACGTTGTCGTAATGTATGCTGGTCGAATTATCGAACAGGGTACGGCATCGGAGATTTTCCACAATCCTTGCCACCCTTACACGCAAGGCTTGCAAAAATCCAAGCCTACGATGAAATCGAACGAAGAAAAGTTGTTCAACATTCCTGGTAACGTACCGAACCCTGTGGATATGCCTAACCATTGTTATTTCAAGGAAAGATGTTCGCAGTGTATCGGAAAATGTTCTGGCGAATACCCTGGTATGGTGCAAATTAGCCCTACCCATTACGTAGCTTGTCATTTGTATCAAGAAGAAAGTTGTAAGGTAGAGGCAGAGGAGGCAGAAAATGAGTGATAAAGAATTAGATATAATGCCTTCCGACGAAAAGATTGCATTAGAGGGTGAAACGGCTGGGTTGACCGGGTTTGAAAACTTTGACGATGAAGCGGAAAAGTTAAAGGAAGACGCTGCGCGTGAAGCGCAAATTGAAGCGGATAAAGCGCTTCCTCCCGATCCTGATGCGATTTTAGAGGTAAGACACCTGAAAAAACACTTCGTTTTGAAAAAGACGATGATGGGTAAGCCCCTTTCCACGTTGAAAGCGGTGGATGACGTTTCCTTTAAGATTAAAGCAGGTGAAACGCTTGGTATCGTAGGGGAATCGGGTTGCGGTAAGACCACGATGGGTCGTGCAGTGTTGAAACTTCACCAGCCTACGGCAGGTCAAATCTTCTTCGAAGGTGTGGACATTGCAGGCTATACGCCCAAGCAAATGCGTTCCCTTCGTACGAAGATGCAAATCGTTTTCCAGGACCCTTATTCCTCCCTTCCTCCTAGAAGTACGGTAGGGGATATCTTGGCGGAACCTGTACGTGTGCATAACATCGTTCCCCCCGACCAGGTAAAGGAATACGTCTTGAAAATCATGGATCAATGCGGTCTTCGCGATTACTACTACGAAAGATACCCCCACGAATTTTCGGGCGGTCAGCGTCAGCGTATTTGTATCGCGCGTGCGTTGGCGGTAAACCCTCAATTGGTCGTTTGTGACGAACCTGTTTCCGCACTCGACGTATCCATTCAGGCACAAATCATCAACCTTTTGAGAGAAATCCAAAAGGAAAGAAAGCTTACCTATTTGTTCATTTCGCACGACTTGTCCGTAGTAAAATACATTTCCGACAAAATCGGCGTTATGTACCTTGGCTCTATGGTAGAATTTGGCAGTAAGGAAAGAATTTTCGACAATCCCTTGCACCCTTACACGGTGGCGTTGTTCTCGGCTGTACCGAACCCCAACCCCGATGAAAAGGGCAACCGTATTCTTTTGAAAGGGGATATTCCTTCCCCTGCAAATCCTCCCAAGGGTTGTAAATTCCACACGCGCTGTCCTAAAGCGATGGAAATTTGTAAGCATATCGCGCCTCAGTACAAGGAAGTGGAAGAAGGACATTTCGTAGCTTGTCACTGCTATAACGAGGAGTAAAAATGGCAAAAAAGAAGAAAGAAAAAATCATATATTACGATGATAACTCGACAATTATTGATATGTCTAGTGTGAATCGTAAGGGGGAGAAACAAGCTCCGCCTCCGCCGAGAGTAAAATCGACGACGCGTGAAAAGTTGCGCACCTTTTGGACGTCCATGAAAATGATGTTCATGCCGATGTGCGTCGTGTTGCTTATCCTCGCGATTTTGTATATTCTTCTTATGTTGATTGTGTGAATAAAAACCCTGCTTTGCGTTTGCAAGGCAGGGTTTTTGCTTTTGTTTAAAAAAATATATAAAAATGCATTTTTCAAGGAATTTTTTTTAAATAGGGATTGACAAAAGACAATTTCTCCCTTATAATATAAGGGAGCATACTATGCACAGGCATAGTGAATAGGAGTATTGAAATGAAAGAATTGCATTTGATTTGTAACGCGCATCTTGATCCCGTATGGCAATGGGATTGGAATGAGGGGGCAACGGCGGCATTGGCTACCTTCTATTCGGCGGTGGATATTGCGGAAGAATACGATTATATCTTCTGTCATAACGAAGCGTTACTGTATGAATATGTTGAAAAATATGACCCTGTATTATTTGCGCGTATTCAAGAATTGGTAAAATGCGGCAAGTGGCATATTATGGGTGGTTGGTACGTACAGCCCGACTGTAACATTCCTTCGGGGGAAGGGTTTGTCCGTCAAATTGAAAGCGGTTTGACCTACTTCAAGGAAAAATTTGGTGAAAGACCTACCGTTGCGGTAAACTTTGACTCCTTCGGTCACACGCAAGGTCTTGTGCAAATCTTGAATAAGTGCGGTTATGAAGGTTATATCTTCTGCCGTCCTATGAACTGGATTTTTGATTTGCCCAAGATGTTGTTCGACTGGATTGGCTTTGACGGCAGTAAGGTAAAAGCGGCTCGTTTCCAAGACGATACCATTTACTGTTCCGAACTCGGCAACGCAGTCAACGCAATTAAGCGTAAGATGCAACCTTGGCAAAATGAAGACGTTGCGTTTGCGCTTTGGGGTGTAGGTAACCACGGCGGCGGCGCATCGAGAAAAGACTTGTCGGACATCAAGGAATTTGCGGCGGAACAGGCGAAAAACGGCGTTACCATTTTACATAGCACCCCTGAAGCGTTCTTTGGAAAGGCAATCCCCGAAGCGGAATTTAACGCAGCTTTGCAGCCCTGCTTTGTAAAATGCTACACCTCAATCGCACGCTTGAAGATGAAGTATGCAGAGCTTGAAAACAGCCTTTTGAAGACGGAAAAAATTTGCGCATATGCGGCGAAAGAAGGGACTTACGAATATAACCTCGCGGCATTTTCTGAAGCGCAAAAGAATATGGCGGCAATGCAATTCCACGACGTATTGTCGGGTACCTGCATCATCGAAGGGGAAAAGAGCAGCTTGAGAAAGGCAGACCATGCTTTGGAATTGTTGGACCAAGAATTCACGAAGGCGTTTATGGCGCTTTGCAAAGATTACAGCAAGGCAAACCCTGGCGATTATCCCATCTTCGTATATAACCCTCATCCTTACAAGGAAGAGCAGATTTTCAACGGTGAATTCTTCCTCTTGGATCCCATCGTTTCCGAAACGGAAGGCTACGAATTTGTCGTTAGAAAAGACGGCGAAGAAGTGCCTTTCCAGGTGATCAAAGAATCCTCTTGCATCAACATGGATAGAAGTAAGCGTCTTGCAATCAAGGCGGAATTGAACCCCATGTCCCTTACCCGTTTCGACGTGGAAGTAAAGAGAGGAAAGAGAGTATATCTTGACAAGACGGCAGTGCCTGCATTTGAAGCAAATGGTGCAAAAGCTGGCTTTGATATGGAAAAAGGCGGCTTGAACTCGTACATGGTAGGCGGTAACGAGTATTTGAATGGTTCCGCATTCCAACCCATCGTATATGATGATAACGCTGACCCTTGGGGCTGGCATATGAAGAAAGTGGGCAGCAACTACCGCAAGGCGGACGTGAAAACTTCCCTTCGCGTGATTGAAAAGGGTGATTTGTTGACCACGGTTGAAAGCTTCTACGATACGGGTAAATCGGATATCCGCGTTGCATACACGATGTACAAGGATTTCGATTATATCGACGTAACGGTAAACGTATATTGGAACGACGCAGGCAAGGGCTTGAAGTTGGAAATCCCCGTAAAAGGAATCGGACGTTTCATCGGTCAAACCTCGTTCGGCACGCAGGAATACGGTCAGGAAACGGAAGAATGTTCGCACCGCTTTGTGGGCGTAGAAAAGGACGGCAACGTATTGGCATTGTTCAAAGACGGTACGTATGGTTGCTCCATCGAAGATGGCAAACTTTACATTGACCTTTTGAATGGTTCGGTATATTGCGCACACCCTGTTGACCAGTTGCCCATCATCGATGAAACTCGTTTCAACCACTACATTGACCTTGGCAGACATAACTTCACCTTCCGTTTGCAGGTATGTAAGGAAGAAGAACTTGAAAAGAAGGCAACGGCGTTCACGCAGACGCCTTACGCACTCAACTTCTACCCTCACGGCAACGGCACGAAGAAGGAAACCAGCCCGATTACCCTTTCCAACGAAAACATTACCTTGTCCACGTTGCGTAAAGTATCGGAAGACACGTACATGGTGCGCTTGATTAACAACTACAAGGAAGCGGCGGAAACGACCTGTACCGTATTTGACAAGACGATGAACTTGTCCTTTGGTAAGTATGAGGTTAAGACCTTGCTTTATAAGAACGGCGAATTGAAAGAACACGATTCGATGTTGAATTTATAATCAATAGTGTAAATGAAACAAATCCCACGCCTTTGCGCGTGGGATTTGCTAAAAGAGAGGAGTAACATGGAAAAGCCATTAAAAAAAGTGAAAATTACCGTGATGAAAATGGCGAGATACGATGATTTGATTGCGCAGTTTGAAAACCCTATTGAACATACTTGCGATATGCAAATGGGGCAGGTTTTTTACAGTGAAAATGGGGAAAAACCGCAAAATATGTGCGACAGCGCGTGGGAAAGCATGGCGTATTTTGTGAAAACGCTCGCCGAAGGCGGCGGTGATTTTTACGACGGTTGGATGAAAAATCCGCACTCCGCAATGATTTCCTGCAACGACGGCTTTAGGCCCGTTAGCTTTTTGATTGAAACGGTATAAATGAAAAGAACCGCCGAGGGCGCGCCCCTCGGCGGTTATATTTTTACCTTGTATTATCTATCCGCAAAAGCCAAACGAATACCCATGTTTTGGATAAGGGTGCAAGCAGATTTCACGCGGTCAGCCTTATATTCGTTTGCGATGTGTCCGTCGAACCCAACGGATAAACGCACACCCGATTTTTTCACGATTTCCTGCTGTTGTTTGTTCTTGAAAAATTCCGTCACGTAGTTATGCGATTTAAAGCCGTGCAGGCTGTCGTAATTGACGTTTATTTCCCAGAAAATCCCAGCCTCCGCCATTTTACGGAAATAGCGGTAGGGCTCTTCCCCAATGCTTTCGATAAACTTAAACATATCCGTATGCGCCACGCCAACGGGGCAACCCAAACGCTTTGCGTAAGCGAATAAATCCCCGTTCGTAATCGATTGCGGGTGGTCAAGGTTTTCAAGAAGCGCAAAATCGAAGAAGGAAACGTCCGCATTTGTAGGCAGGGCATAGCTGTCCTTTGCTTTCAAGGTACAAACCTCGATACCGCAAAGGATTTTTATTTTTCTCGCATACTTGTCGCGGAGTAAATTCATATGGTCGTAATAACGTACCAGCGTTTTGCCGTAATCGGCGTTGAGTTGGGTACCTTTGTCCCAACAAAAATCGACGCGGGCGCAACCCACACCGTAGTTATGGTCGCAAATACCAAGCTGTTGAATTCCGTTTGCAATCGCCGTTTCAATCATCTTTTCAGGCTTGTCCTGCGAGCAAAAGGAATAGTAGGTATGCGCGTGTAAATCCTGTATCATAGGAAACCTCGTTTCTTTAAATTCTATCCTATTATAGTACAACTTTTACAATAATGCAAGCGAATATGCAAAATTAATAAATAATTTTTGCACCGCCAAGGTCGGCGTTTGCAGGGGGCGCAGTGTCCGTTACCACCAAATCATAATCGGATAAGCTCGCCAAACGGTAAGTACCGTGTGCGGAAAATTTCGTATGGTCGATGAGTAAAATCTTTTGTTTGCAACGCATAAATGCGGCGCGCTTGATTTCCTTTTGGTCGAGCGAGCGTTCAAACGAAGCATCTCCAATGACCGCCGCGCACGAAGAAATCATCAAATCGAATGCGAAATCTTCCAACTGTCTTGCCGTCCAGCTTCCCGTTGCCGAGTTGGTGTTGAAATGTACGTTTCCACCCAACAAAATAAGGTTTAAATTGGGCTTTTTCGACAGCTGTATTGCCGTTTGCAGGTTGTTCGTTACCACCGTTTTAAAGCTTAAATCCAACCGTTCCGCAAGGGCAAGCGCGGTGGAAGAACTGTCGATGAAAAGGGACTTGAACGAGGGAATGTAGGGCAGGGCTTTCGTTGCCGCACGTTCCTTTTCGTTAGCATTCTTTTCCATGCGGAAGAAAATGGAGATTTCTTCTGCATTTTCAGGCAGTAAAGCACCCCCGTGGCTGCGTTCCACAAGCCCCATGCTTTTCATTTCCGCAAGGTCGCGGCGGATGGTTGCTTCGCTGACGAAAAGGGCTTTTGAAAGCTCGTTTACCCCTGCCGTTTTGTTCTCTTTTAACCACTTTAATATCTCGTTTTGTCTTTCCGTTAATGCCATCTGAAAAATTACCTTAAAAATTGATTGAAATTTGCACATTTTTTGTTCATTTGTGCGTATTTATGTTCATATTATACTGCAAAAAATTTTTTTTGTCAATCTTTCGAACATATATAGACAAGAAAAAATTATTGTGATATAATACAAATGATAGAAAATAGGCGTACTAGGAACAATTTGTTTCGGTGGTAAAAATCGCCTTATATTATCCCTAAAGGGATAAAAGGAAGGAGAACAATGAGATATTATTTGGCAATCGACATCGGCGCATCTTCGGGCAGACATATCATTTCTTATTTGGAAAACGGTAAAATGATTACGGAAGAAATTTATCGTTTCCAAAACGGTCCTGAAAGCTTGACCGCTTATGATGGAAAAGAACACCTTATGTGGACGCACGAGCGTTTGTTTGGCGAAATCCTCAACGGTTTGAAGAAGGCAAAGGAAATTGGAAAAATTCCTTACTCGGTAGGGATCGATACCTGGGGCGTTGACTATGCGTTGCTTGACGAAAACGACGAAGCCATCGGCGGTACGTACTGCTACCGTGACGACCGTACGGAAACAACCATTCCTCAGGTGCACGAGGTATTCCCTTTTGAAACGTTGTTTGCAAAGACGGGTATCGCATTTGCTTCCTTTAACACGATTTATCAACTGCTCGACGACGTGAAGTCGGGCAGAATGGCAAAAGCGAAAAGCTTTTTGATGTTGCCCGATTATTTCCACTTCCGTTTGACGGGTGTGAAGAAGCAGGAATACTGCAACGCTACCACAACGGGTATGGTCAATGCGGAAACGCATACGTGGGATGAAGAAATCCTTGAAAAGCTCGGCTATAAAAAAGAACTCTTCGGCGAATTGGCACAGCCTGGTTCGTTGGTAGGGGAATTCACCGACGAAGTTGCGGCAATCGTAGGCTACAAGGCAAAGGTTGTTTTGCCTGCAACGCACGATACGGCAAGTGCGGTGTTGGCGGCTCCCTTAGAAGCGCAAACCCCTTATATTTCCAGCGGTACTTGGTCGCTCCTTGGTGTAGAACAAAACAAGGCGCACACCTCGAAGAGTGCTTTGGACGCAGGGTATTCCAACGAAGGCAGTTTGAATTATACGGCTCGTTTGCAAATCAACATTATGGGGCTTTGGATGATTCAACAGGTACGTCACGAGCTTGGCGATAAGTACAGCTTTGCTGAACTTGCAGATATGGCAAGGGCAAACCCTGTACCCTACGAAATCAACGTAAACGATCAACGTTTCCTTGCCCCTGAAAACATGACGGCGGAAATTACCGCGGCGGTTGGTAAGGAATTGACGGTTGGCGAAATGGCGTACGTTATCTACAACAACCTTGCAAAATATTACGATTTGGCGTTGAAGGCGTTGGAAGAGGTTACGGGTGAAAAGTACGAAACCTTGAACATCATCGGCGGCGGCAGCAAAAATATGCTCCTCAACGAAATGACGATGCAATACACGGGCAAGCGTGTCATCACGGGTCCTGCGGAAGGTACGGCAATCGGTAACCTTATGATGCAAATGGTTGGTTGCGGCGATATCGCAAACGTACAAGAAGGCAGACAAATCATCAAAAATTCCTTTGACATTGCAGAATTATAAGAGGTAGCAAAATGAAGGTTTTATTTTACGGCGATTCGATTACGGACGCAGGTAGAAATTATAATTTACTCCACGGTGAAGAAGCGATGGGATATGGCTATGTGAAATACGTGGCGGAAGGCTTGTACGCAAGGGGTTTTGCGGAAGCGGACCTCATCAATCGTGGGATCAGCGGCAACCGAATCGTGGATTTGTATGCACGTATTAAGGTGGATTGTTGGAACCATGAACCTGATTTTATCAGCATCTTAATCGGCGTCAACGACGTATGGCACGAAGTAGACGGGAAAAACGGTGTAGAGCTTGACCGCTTTGAAAAAATGTACCGCATTTTGATTGAGGATACGAAAAAGGCTTTACCGAACGTGAAAATGATGCTGTGTGAACCGTTCGTTTTGAAAGGGGAAGAAACCACCGCAAAGTGGGAGCAGTTCTTGGAAGTGTACAAATATGCGGAAGTGGTACAAAAACTTGCGAAAGAGTATGGTTTGTATTACTTACCCTTGCAAGAGACCTTGACGAAGGCGGCGGCAAACGCGACGGCGGCGGAATACTTTCGTGATGGTGTACACCCTGCGGAAGTAGGCGCGAAGCTGATTGCAAACGAATGGCTGAATGCCTTTGATAAAATTTAGAGTGAATTCTCACTTCGTTCCATGAATTGAACGCATGGCGTTCGTGAATTCTCGCTAACGCTCCGTGAATTGACAGCTTTGCTGTCGTTGTGGTAATATTTGCAATAACGCAAGCCAACGGCTTGCAATTCACGAAAACAAAGTTTTTAATTCACGCGCCATCGGCGCAATTCACGTTGCAGAGCAACAATTCACGAGCGAAGCGCACTTAAGCAAGAAAATAAAAAAATTAAAAAAGATATATAAATTAAGGAGATAACTTTTATGTCCAGATACGAAGAAGCAAAAAAGATCTATGCGCAATTTGGCGTTGATACGGAAGCTGCAATGGAAAGATTGGCAAAGCTTTCGGTAAGCGTTCACTGCTGGCAGGGTGACGACGTTATCGGTTTCGATGGCAGCGATTCTCTTTCGGGCGGTATTCAAACGACGGGTAACTACCCCGGCAGAGCAAGAAACCCTGAAGAATTGTTTGCTGACCTTACCACAGCGTTTAAATTGATGCCTGGTAAAAAGCGCGTAAACGTTCACGCATGCTATGCAATCCTTGGTGAAGACAAGGGTAAGGTTGACCGTGACGCTTACGAATACAAGCACTTTGAACCTTGGGTAAAATGGGCAAAGGAAAACGGCCTTGAAGGCGTTGACTTCAACCCCACGTGGTTCTCCCACCCTATGATGAAAGACGGTTTGTCCTTGTCTTCCCCTGATGAAAACGTAAGAAAATTCTGGGTAAATCACGGTAAAGCTTGTATGAAGATTGCTGCGGAAATCGGTAAAGCAATGGGCAGCCCTTGCTGCATCAACCTTTGGGTTCCCGATGGTACGAAGGATATTCCTGCTGACCGTCTTGGTCCCCGTCTTCGTTTGAAGAAGTCCTTGGACGAAGTGTTGGAAGGTTACGATAAGGAATGGGTTATCCCCGCAGTTGAAAGCAAAGTATTCGGTATCGGTGTAGAAAGCTACACGGTAGGCAGCAACGAATTCTATCAGAATTATGCGGCAACCCGCGGTATCTGCTGCTTGCTTGACACCGGTCACTACCATCCCACCGAAGTGGTTTCCGACAAGATCCCTTCGATGCTTGCATTCTATGATAAGGTACAGCTTCACGTATCCCGTCCCGTTCGTTGGGATAGCGACCACGTAATCGTTGTAGATGATGAACTTAAGGAACTCTCCAAAGAAATCATTCGTAACGACGCTGACGATAAGGTAATCGTTGCGCTCGACTACTTTGATGCATCCATCAACCGTCTTTGCGCATGGGTAACGGGTGTTCGTTCGATGCAAAAAGCATTGCTTTCCGCAATCCTTCAACCCTATGCAGAAATGAAGAAATTACAGGACGAAGGAAACTTCACGAAAGTATTCTACATGCATGAAAGAGTGAAATATCTTCCTTTTGCAGACGTTTGGGATGAATACCTCAGCCGTCAAGGTCTTAAAGAAGACTGGTGGGAAGAAGTAGAAAAATTCGAAAACGAAGTAATTGCAAAGAGGGTATAATCTATGAAATCGGTGCTTTTGTTAGGGGATTCCATTCGGTTGGGGTACGAACGGTACGTCTCGGCAATGCTGGACGGTGTTGTCAAGGTATATACCCCTGGCGACGTCAACAATGGCATGGCGCAATTCGTTTTGCGCTGGGTACACGAATGGAAAAGACGGGGCGGTTGGCCTGATGATTTACAGCTAGTGCATTGGAATGCAGGGTTGTGGGACGTCCTTCGTATCCACGGCGACGATACTTTGTCGCCCCCCGATTTTTACGGGGATACCTTGCGACGGATTAGTCAAAGACTTCGCTTGATTTTCCCTAACGCAAAGCAGGTGTTTGCGCTCAGTACGTGGGTGCAGGAAGATTTATATAGAGGGGAATACAAACGCTTTAACAGCGATATCGAACGCTTTAATCAAATTGCAATCGAGGTGTTATCGCCTTTGGGTGTGGAATTTAACGATTTGCATTCGGTTGCCAAGACAGCCCCGAAGGAATGTTGGTCGGATGTGACCCATTTCAACACGGTGGAAGGTATCCGCCGAATGGGTGGCGCGGTGGTGGACTGTATTTGCGAAAAGTTGGACGTGGATCGGTCGGCTTTGGCGGAAAAGGAAGCGAAACTCTTTGACATCCCCGAATTATTACTTGGTAATTAACAATCTACATTATTATATAAGGAGAAACCATGAAAATTCTTGTTGTAAACGCAGGAAGCTCCTCCCTTAAATACCAGTTGTTCGATATGGACACGCAAGAGGTATTGGCAAAGGGGCTTTGCGAAAGAATCGGGATCGACGGTATCGTAACCCACAAACGTCCCGGCAAAGAAGATTACAAGGCGACGCCTGCTTTCCCTGACCACAAGGCTGCAATCGAATGTGTATTGTCCTTGTTGACGGATAAAGAGCTTGGCGTAATCGCTACCGTTGCGGAAATTGAAGCAGTTGGCCATAGATTTGCGCACGGCGGTGAAAAGCTTACGAAATCCGCAATTCTCGGCGATCAAGAGCTGGAGTATTTGGAAAGCATCGTGGGCTTAAACCCCTTACACGGTCCCCCCGCAATCAGCGGTTTGAAGGCTTGTAAGGAAGTAATGCCTTCCGTAAACCACGTAGGTGTATTTGACACTTCGTATTATTCGGATATCGAAGATTATGCATATATCTATCCTATCCCTTACGAATTGTATGAAAAACATAAAATTCGTCGTTATGGCTTCCACGGTACTTCGCACAGATACGTTGCGGCAAAGGCTGCGGAAATGCTCGGTAACAAAAATGCAAAAATCATTACCTGCCACCTCGGCAACGGTTCTTCCATCACCGCAACGGTAAACGGCAAGGCTGTGGATACTTCGATGGGCTTCACCCCTCAAGACGGTGTGCCTATGGGTACGCGCAGCGGTGCAATTGACCCTACGGTGGTTACCTTCATCCAAAAGGCGGAAGGTTTGACCGCAGAAGAAGCGGACAAGGTTTTGAACAAGGAATCGGGCTTGGCTGGTGTTTCGGGTTGTGGTAGCGACTGTCGTGATATTCGCGATGCAGCTGCAAACGGCAACTACCGCGCACAGCTTGCGATGAAGATTCTTTGCCACAACATCAAGAAAATCGTTGGTTCGTACATTGCGGAAATGAACGGTGTAGATGCCTTGGTATTTACCGCAGGTATCGGTGAAAACGATAGAGATCTTCGTGAAGAAGTATGTAAAAATATGTCCGCTTTGGGGATTGAAATCAACGAAGCGTACAACCAAAGCTGCCCTAGAGGGGAAGTTGCGGATATCACAAAAGAGGGCGCAAAGGTAAAAACCTACGTAATTCCTACCAATGAGGAATACATGATCGCACTCGACACACAAAATTTGACAAAATAAAAAAATATTATAAAAAGGACGGAAAAAAACTATGAAATCTCCCTTTGAAATTAAAAAGGAAATTTGCGAAGTAGGGCTTAAGCTCTGGCAGAAAGGCTTTGTTGCTGCAAACGACGGTAACATTTCCGTAAAAATCAGTGACAACGAATACTATTGCACCCCCACGGGCGTATCCAAGGCTTCCTTGACGCCTGACATGATCATCAAGGTTGACCGTGATGGTAAGAAGTTGGAAGGTAAGTTGAATCCTTCTTCCGAAATCAAAATGCACATGAGAGTGTACAGAGAACGCCCTGACGTTAACGCGGTAGTGCACGCACACCCTCCCGTTGCAACGGCGTTCACGGTTGCTGATATCGACCTTGACCAGTACGTATTGCCCGAAGCAGTATTGACCATCGGTGCAGTTCCTACCTGTGATTACGGTACCCCTTCCACGATGGAAATTCCTGATTCGTTGGATCCTTATCTTCAGGACCACGATGCATTCTTGCTTCGTAACCACGGTGCTTTGACGGTTGGTTGCAACCTTACGAAAGCATTCTTCGTTATGGAAGAAGTAGAATTCAACGCAGTTATCTGCAAGCATGCAATGGACCTCGGTGCTGTACATGAAATTTCCCGTGATCAGCTTGCTAAGTTGATGGATTTGAGAAAGAAGATGAACCTTCCCGGCCGTCACCCTGGTATCGAATACGAAGATGAACCTGCTGTTGGTTGCAACCAGGCTGAACTCGTAGAAGCAATCACCAAGAAAGTTCTTGCAGCGCTTGGCAAATAACAAGCGAGTGAATTTTTGCGGATAAATCCGCAAAGTGAAGTTCTTTTAAGAGATAAGTTTTGCGTTCCGCAAAGTGAAGTTTGCCTGTCGGCAAGTTGTGGCTGTTATTAATAGCAGCAATAACTTTTACAAAGTAAAAACTTCACTGCAACATAGTTGCAACTTCACTTATGAAATAAACTTCACTTTTATCCATAGGATAAAAACTTCACCATTCGACGAAAAGGAGAATTGAATTATGGCAATTAATTGGACGGAAGCCCAAATTGAGGAAGTGGTTGCTGCGGTAATCAAAAACCTCAATGGCGGTGCGCCGACCACGAAGTGCGGTTGGGATTCCACACAATACAACGGTCGTAGATTGATCGGTGTATATGCGGATATGAACGACGCAATCGAGGCGGCTACTGCGGGCTATAAAGCTGTTCGCGCGATGTCGTTGGAAGAACGTGAAAAAGTAATCTCCAACATTCGTGATTTGTGCCGTAAAGAAGCGCCTATCATGGCAAACCTTGGCGTTGCGGAAACCAAAATGGGCCGCGTATCGCACAAGACGGCAAAACACATCCTCGTAGCGGACAAAACGCCGGGTACGGCGGACATCGTTTCACAAGCAAAGACGGGGGACCACGGCTTGACTTTGACGGAAATGGCTCCCTTCGGCGTTGTGGGTAGTATCACCCCCAGCACCAACCCCTCGGAAACGGTTATTTGTAACAGTATCGGTATGATTGCGGCAGGCAACGGCGTTGTTTTCAACCCTCACCCCAACGCAATCGCTACCTCGAACTATGCAGTGGACCTTGTAAACCGCGCAAGCGCAATGGCTGGCGGTCCTCAAGTCCTCGTTGCATCGGTTGTTAAACCTACCCTTGACACCGCGCAAATTATGTACAAGCATCCCAACATTCGTTTGCTTGTTTGTACGGGCGGCCCTGGTGTTGTACGTTCGGTACTTTCCAGCGGTAAAAAGGCAATCGGCGCAGGCGCAGGTAACCCTCCCGTAATCGTAGATGATACGGCTGATATCAAGAAAGCAGGTAAGGACATCATCGACGGTTGTTCGTTTGACAACAACTTGCCTTGTATTGCGGAAAAGGAAGTATTTGCGTTTAGAAATATCGCGGACGAGCTTATTTCCGAAATGCAAAAGAACGGCGCGTATAAGATTACGGCAGAACAAGCTGCAAAACTTGCAAACATTGTTTTGGTGGACGTGAAGAACCCCAAAACGGGCATCGTGAAAAAGACGATCAGCCGTGACTGTGTAGGTCGTGACGCTGCTGTGCTTTTGGAAAAAATCGGTGTGAAGGTTGGTCCTGAAATCCGTTGTATCATTTGTGAAACGAATTTTGAGCATCCCTTCGTACAGGAAGAATTGATGATGCCTATTTTGCCTATCGTTCGCGTAGATACAATTGAACAGGCAATTGATTTGGCTTGTAAGGCAGAACACGGTAACCGCCATACGGCGCACATGCATTCGAAGAATATCGACCATCTCACCCGTTTTGCAAAAGCGGTTGAAACGACGATTTTCGTAAAGAATGCACCTTCGTATGCAGGTATCGGTTTTGGCGGCGAAGGTCACACGACCTTCACGATTGCAGGTCCTACGGGCGAAGGCTTGACCAGCGCACGTAGCTTCACCAGATTCCGTCGCTGTGTAATGACGGACTACTTTAGAATTATCTAATTCTAGTGAAGTTTTCGCCTATGGCGAAAGTGAAGTTCTGTCGAGTTAAGTTTTTCGTTGCACAAAAAGTGAAGTTTGCCTATCGGCAAGTTGTGGCTGTTATTATAACGGCAATAACTTTTACAAAGTAAAAACTTCACTGCGCAAAAAGCGCAACTTCACTTATGAAATCAACTTCACTTTTATCCAAAGGATAAAAACTTCACCCTAAACAAATATAAGGAGAAAACAAGTATGGATATTACTTCTGCTCAAGTAGAAAGTATCGTTCGTAAAATCGTTTCGGAAATGGCTTGTGGCGGCGCAAAATCGTCCTGCGCAGGCAAAATCCCCAAGACGGCAAAGGTAGCGATGCTTACTGCTCAGAAAAAAATCGAAGTAAAAGAATTCCCCATCCCTGCATTGACCGATGACGATATCTTGGTAAAGGTAGAAGGTTGCGGCGTATGCGGTACGGACGTACACGAATGGAAAGCTGACCCGTTTGGGATTATCCCCGTAACGCTCGGCCACGAAGGTACGGGTGAAATCGTTTACCTCGGTAAAAACATTAAATTCGATACCTCTGGTAAGCCTATCAAGGTAGGCGATAAGTTGGTAACCAGCGTTATCAGCTGCGGCGAATGTCACGTTTGCCGTAACCATCCTGCAAATACCAACCTTTGCGACAAGCAAGGTGTATTCGGTTTGATCCCTCACAGCGATGCAAATCCTTTCACCGGTTGGTTTGCGGAATATCTTTTGATTAGAGGCAAAGGTTCTACGTATTTCGTAGTAAACGACCTTGATCTTCAAGAAAGAATGCTTTTAGAGCTTGCTTGCGTTTGCGTACACGCTTTGAAGAGAGCGCAAACCACGGGTCTTATCAACTTCAACTCTAAGGTGCTTATCCAAGGTCTTGGTCCCGTAGGTTTGGTAATGATCAGCGTATTGCGTGCGGCAGGTATCAACCACATTATCGCAATCGACGGTACGCCGAAGCGTTTGGAAATGGCTAAGAAACTCGGTGCGAAGACGATCATTAACTTCAAAGAAGTTACGACGTTGGAAGCAAGGGTGAAACTTGTAAAGAGCGTGGCAAACGGCGTGGGCGCAGACTTCGCGTTCCAGTGTACGGGTGCTCCTGCAGCGGCAAAGGATATCTTCGAATATATCCGTCGCGGCGGTGGTCTTTGCGAAATGGGCTTCTTCGTAAACAACGGCGAATACAACGTGAACCCTCACTTTGCAATGTGTAACAAGGAAATCAACCTCGTTGGTTCGTGGGATTACTCGGCTGACGATTATCCTACGACGATGGCATTCCTTCGTCAGGCTCGTGAAATGAACATTCCTATTAAGGAATTGATCACACACGAATTCCCCCTCGACAAATTGAACGAGGCGATGGAAGTGAATGTAGCGCAACAGGGTATCAAAATCTGCTTTGTCAATAAGTAAGGTAAAACGCATATATACGTCGCATTTCGGCGTTGCAGATGCGCTTTCCTCGGTCACGTACGTCTTGTACGCTCCCGTCGGAAATGCTCCTGCGCCTTGAACTGCTCGTATCTCTACGTTTTACAACGGTTGATGAAATATCCTATTGAAAGGAGAAAACAATGGCACTTGGCATGATAGAAGTATTCGGCTTTGCAACCTCGATCGTGGTCGCAGACGCTATGGCGAAAGCCGCTGACGTAAAAGTAGTGGCAATCGACAAAAACAAGCCCGCGGCAGGGGATTCCGCCCGTGTACCGTTGGTTATGGCGATCAAGGTGGAAGGCAGCGCAGCTGCGGTAGAAGCGGCTGTTGCGGCAGGGAAAGCCGAAGCGGAAAAAAGAGAACTGTACATTACCCACAAGGTAATTGCACGCCAAAGCGAAGAAATCGAATGGTTTGCACATTTAAGCGCGCTTGGCAAAGATAAATTGAGATAATGGCACCATCACAACATTTGGTTGATTTTTAACGGAAAAACCCTGCGAAATTCTTCGTGCTACACGCGATTACAGACCGCAGAGGGTATGCGCCCTTGTGTATCACTTGTCTTTCTTGTGTTTTTCGCGTAAAAACGTGATAAATCACTAACCAACCATCTATTGTGACAGCGCCAAAATTAAAAAATAAAAAATTAAAAAAGAAAAATAAAAATCAAGGAGATTTATAATTATGATGGAAGCATTGGGTATGGTAGAAACCAGAGGTTTGGTAGCAGCAATCGAAGCAGCAGATGCAATGGTAAAGGCGGCAAACGTAGTACTTATCGGCAGCGAAAAGATCGGTAGCGGTTTGGTAAGCGTTATGGTTCGCGGTGACGTTGGCGCAGTTAAAGCTGCAGTAGAAGCAGGTACGGCTGCTGCAACGGCTCTTGGCGAAGTTATCGCAACGCACGTAATTCCTCGCCCTCATATGGACGTTGAAAAACTTCTTCCCGCTATTAAATAAAAAATAAAAAACAGTATATACGTCGCAATACAGCGTTGCGGCTGTGCGCCTTTTGGTTACGTACAACTTGTACGCGCCCTGCAAGGTGCTCGCCGCGCCTTGTCTTGCTCGTATCTCCTATTTTTTAACAACACACTCGGAAAGGAGAAAATATCATGAAAGCAATAGCGTTACTCGAAGTGCAAGCTATGGTAGCCGCAATCGCAGGGCTTGACGCTATGGTAAAGGCAGCTGACGTAAAGCTGATTCACGTGGAAAAACGCCTCGGCGGCAGACTGGTAACGGTTGTCGTAGAAGGGGAAGTTTCCGCAGTAAAAGCGGCGCTTGAAGCAGGCGCGGCGGCAGCAAAAGAAGTCGGCAACGTGAAGGTATGCGAAGTAATCGCTCGCCCTCACCCCGATGTTATGCGGTTTTTAACAACGGGCTAGGGTTTATAGGTACTATAAAAAATATAGATAAACCCAAAATTGTCACGGATGTGGCACTTAAACAAAAATAAA
>JAFVQP010000077.1 GCA_017504735.1 Clostridia bacterium
CGGGGTGGAACTGACACCCAACGATATTATCCTTCCCAACAACTGCCGTAATATCCTTGCTATATTCGGAAACGGCAAGCACACTCTCTTCACAATTGCTCGCATAATAGGAATGTACGTAATACACGAAATCCCCTTCCTTGCAATATTTCAGAAGCGGATGCTCTTTCACAAAACGCAAAGAATTCCAACCGATATGCGGCACTTTCAAATCATCGTCCACGTATCCGCGCATCGGCACAACGTCCCCTTTGAGCAACCCTAAACCTTGATGGCAACCATACTCAAAGCTCCGTTCAAAAAGCATTTGCATACCCAAACATATGCCCATAAGCGGCTTGCCTTTTGCGGCTTCTTCCTTCAAAAGCTCCGCCATACCACTTTCTTTCAATTTCCGTGCCGCATCCGCAAACGCACCGACGCCAGGCAGCATAATTTTATCTGCATTTCTTATGACATTTTTATCGGACGTAACTACCGTTTCCGCGCTCACCCTCGCAAACGAGGATTGTACGGAAAACAAATTCCCTACGCCGTAATCGATAATAGCTATCATTTCTTATAATACTCCTTTCGTCGACGGAATTTCTTCCGCCCTCTTTGCGTCGATAGTCGTTGCTTTCCCAAGCGTTCTCGCCACCGATTTAAACACACCCTCGATAATGTGATGTGCATTTTTCCCGGCAAGTTGCGTTACGTGTAACGTTACTTTTGATTCGCGAACAAAAGCCATCCAAAACTCCTCGCAAAGCTCGGTATCGAAATCCCCAACTTTTGCCGTGGGGATATCCAACGACATTGCAAGATAATCACGCCCCGAAATATCCACAGCGGAACGAATCAACGTTTCGTCCATCGGCAGTAACGTATCACCGTACCGAGTAATCCCTTTCTTGTCGCCAATGGCCTCGTAAAACGCTTTCCCGAGCGCGATTCCTATATCCTCGACGCTGTGATGAAAATCTACTTCCACGTCGCCAATACAAGTCACCTTTAAATCGTATCCCGAGTGTTTTGCAAACAATGTCAACATATGATCCAGGAATCCGCAACCGCTTTGAATATCACTCTTACCTGTTCCGTCTAAATTCAATTGCAATTTAATATCCGTCTCTGCCGTTTTACGGTTTATTTCAAAAATCCTCATAATTCTTCTTCCCTTAATACTTCACGAATCTTATCAAACAATATATCCATTTGTTCTTGCGTACCGATTGTAATACGTAAATACTCGCTAATTCGATCCGCGTTAAAACGTCTAACCAACACGCCTCTTTTCTTTAAACGTTGATAGATATCTTCCCCCTCAATCCAACCAGGACGAGCAAACACGAAGTTCGCCTTTGATTCTATCACGTCAAACCCTAAAAACTCTAACGTTTCCGTTGTATAAGCCCGTACACGCTGTATCTCTTTACGGTTATTCTCAAACCACTCCTTTTCGCCAAGTGCCGCCAGCCCAGCCGCCGCAGTCATTCGATTGACGTTGTAAGGATTCGTGGAATACTTAATTGTATTTAAGTCTGAAATCAGCTTTTCATTACCGATTGCCAAACCCAATCTAGCCCCCGCCAAAGAACGGGATTTAGAAAACGTCTGGGTCACCAAAAGATTATCGTATTTATCAATAAGCGGCACGCAGCTTTCCCCGCCAAAATCAACGTAAGCTTCGTCGATAATTACCACGTTTTCGGGGTTGCTTTTGATGATTTCCTCAATTTCCGACAAGGACAACGCTATCCCCGTAGGCGCGTTTGGATTGGCAATTACAATATTCTCGCCGATCCCCACGTAGTCTTTATAGTTGATAGTAAAATCCTCTTGCAAAGGAATCATGCGATAAGGAATCCCATTCAGTTCGGCAAATACCGAGTAAAATCCGTACGTAATATCTGCAAATACAATAGGATGTTTCTCATCGCAAAACGCCATAAACGCAAAATTCAACGCTTCATCGGAGCCGTTCGTCATTAAAATTTGCGAACGTTTCACCCCCCAAACTTCCGCCGCTTTTTCCGTCAAAGCCGCAACTTCGGGATCAGAATAGAGTTGCAGTCTTCCACCCTCCGCTTTTACCGCTTCCACAACCGAGGCAGGCGGCGCAAACGGCGACTCGTTCGTATTCAATTTTACGTATTGAGTATCCTTAGGCTGTTCCCCTGGTACGTACGGAGTCAAAGCCGCATACTTTGCACTAAAAAATTTACTCATATCTACGTCCTTTATTCTTTATCAAAACGAATAGTTGCACTCTTGCCATGTGCGTGCAAGCCTTCCTTTTCCGCAAATGCTGCAATTTTATTTGCAACCTTCTCTAAGGCCTCACCTGTATAGTAACTGAACTGAGATTTCTTCACAAAATCGTCTACCGATAATGGTGAAGAGAATTTTGCCGTGCCGCTCGTCGGCAACGTATGATTGGGGCCCGCAAAATAATCCCCCAATGTCTCGGGACAGTACTTCCCAAGGAAAATCGAACCTGCATGGCGGATTTTATCCAAATAGTCAAAGGGATTATCCACGCAAAGCTCTAAATGCTCGGGCGCAATTTCATTAGAAATCTCAATCGCCGTCAACAAATCTTGCGCCACGATAATTTTACCGTGATTATCAATAGACGTCTTGGCGATTTCCAAACGAGGCAATAAAGCAACCTGCTTTTCAATCTCTTGTGCTACCGCTTCCGCAAACGGCATACTGTCGGTAACAAGCACCGCACTCGCCATTCTATCATGCTCTGCTTGCGATAAGAGATCCGCTGCAACAAACGCTGGATTATTCGTATCGTCCGCCACGACCAAAATCTCGCTCGGCCCCGCAATCATATCAATTGCAACTTTACCAAACACCTGCTTTTTGGCCTCGGCAACGTAAGCGTTTCCAGGACCTACAATCTTGTCTACTTTGGGAATACTCTCCGTACCATAAGCAAGCGCGGCAACTGCTTGCGCGCCGCCCACCTTAAAGATTCTCGTAACCCCTGCAACCTTTGCAGCCGCAAGAATATCAGGATTTACGTTTCCGTCTTTTGCGGGAGGCGTAACCATAATAATTTCTTTACAACCAGCAATTTTTGCGGGAATTGCATCCATTAAAACGGTGGAAGGATA
>JAFVQP010000005.1 GCA_017504735.1 Clostridia bacterium
GAGGTTTTTGCGAAATTTAAGATTGATTCCTATGGGTTGCATGCGCTTGGTTTTGACGAAATTCCTATAACGGCAGAGGATAACGATTTCTTTAAAGGTAATATCGTTCTGTATGGGAATCACGGTAGACGCATGGTATATAACGAAATTTATCCCATCATCACAGACCGTACTTTTGAGGAAATTTGTGAGGAAGAATTAGAGCTTTCCAAATTTAAAGAGGGTGCCGAAACGTTTATTTTGAACAGTGGCGTAACATTGAACGTGTCCGATTACGTGGATACTTCTCTGAGCAATTATCTCTTCTATTATCGTGACGAAGCAGGAAATACCTATCCTGTAAAGGGCGACACCTTTACCATTGAAAAAGCGGGAAGTTACGTGTTGTACTATTCCGATGGTGAAAACTTGTGTGCAACTTTGCCTTTGACGGTTGTGGATTTTAGTGACGAATTAAAAAATTGGATTGTAGATAGCAACGTTAAATTCTACGGCTTAGAGGGCATGTCCGAAGAACGTGCATTAACATTAAAGGCTGGTACGGCTTCTCTTGGGGCAAGCTATAATGGCCCCAATTCGGGTAACGTAATTGACCAAGCGTACTTTGCTTTTGACGGAAATTATAGTTATAACGATTACGTAGCGTTTGACTTTACAGGCAAAAATATGCCAGAAGTTGCGTTCTTTGCTCAAAATTACAACAATTCAATGTATTACCAAGACGGCGGTAAGCAAGGCATGGTATTTACCAGTGGTATCACCAACAATGACGGCTCGATTGATAAAAATATTCTCTTTGAGGGGACGGCTATCAATGTAAACGGTCCGTTCATGATTGCCAATGCGTATGAGGATTGGCTTATGGAAAAAGGCGCAAGAACCTCTATGCTTGCAAGGGCAAATCTTGTTGACGGTACACGTTATCGGGTAATCCTTGGTTTTACCTATGCTCCCGTTTATAGTGCAGATGGGGTTTCCGTGGATAGAACGGTTCCTACTATGAATTGGTATTTGTATAACTTGGATACGAGCGAAGTTGTAGAACGCGGTAGCATGGCTACGTGGAACTTCTTTACGGGCAACAACGCAAAAGTAAATAATTTGCGTGCGGACGATTTGTTCGGGTCAATCGTATTGTATGGCAAATTCGGTACGACGCTTTCGATTGATAAAATGTACGGTGTGTTTGAAGATACGACGATTGAAGCAGTAGCCAATGCGTTGAATGCCAAACAGACGTTTAATGCAACGTTTATCGGTTTGAATGGGGAAACATTGAAAACGGTAAAGGATATTTCCGTAGGGGAAAGAGTATCTTACGGCGGAGAAATACCTCAGCCTTCCCGCACAGAAGATTCCGCGTTTACCTATGCATATCGTTGGGATAAACCTTTGGGACTTATTACCCAAGATACTACGTATCATTTGGAAATAGTAGCTACTCCCAAGAACAACGTCATGACGTATAATTCTTACGTAACGGACGATGGCATCAAGCTTAATACAAGCTGGATCGGTGATGGCGCAAACTATACAATCGGTCAAAATAATGGCGGAGGTGTTGATCAATCCTATTTTGCAATAGACGGCGAATACGGATTGGACACTTACGTAGCCTTTGACTTCACTGGTAAGAATTTGCCCGAAATTGCATTCTTTGCGAAGAATTACAATAATTCCATGTATGCAGAGGGTACTTCTAAACAAGGTATTGTCGTCGTAACGGGTATCACGACTTGGGATGGTCAGCTTGGCTCTGGCGTAAACGGCAACGGTACGCAGATTAACTATGGTTATCCGTACATGATTCAAGATGCTGCGAGCGGTGGTTTTGCAAACGGTGCATTTGCGGATTCTGCGCTTGGTAGAGCAAACCTTGTAGATGGAACGCATTATCGTGTTATCATGGGCTTTACAGGCAGTGGAAGTGAAATCACGTTGCATTGGTATTTATATAACCTTGATACGAAAGAGGTTGTAGAAAAGAGCAGTATGACAACGTGGGGCTTCTTCACGGGTAGCAATCCGCAGGTTGGCAATATGACATTGGATGATTTGGTAGGCTCGATTGTTTTCTACGGTAAGTTTGGTGCGGAAACGCGAATTGATAGATTCTGCGGAATATATGAAAATAGCACGATGGATTCTATCATAGCAGAACTTGGTATGAATTGAGTACCAACACAATAAATAATAGGATAATCAATTTTTCTTAAGGAGGAAAAATATGAGCAAGAAATTAAAAATTTTGTTAACGTGTTTGGCAGCTGTCTCTTTGATGGGCGTTGTAGCGGCTTGCGAAACAGAGGAAACTCCCGAAACAGTTTCCTCGAGTACATCTTCGTCCGTACCTGCGGAATCTTCCCCCGAGGAATCGACGCCTGAGGAATCTTCCCCCGAGGAATCGTCCCCGGAAGTTCCTGAGGTGACAAAGTACACGGTTAAATTCGTGGATTATGACGATAGAGTGATTTCCGAGAAGGAATACGAGGAGGGTGAGACGGTTGAAAAACCTGCTGACCCTGCAAGAGCAGACGCGGAAGGTTATAAATATACCTTCACGGGTTGGGATAACGCAGTGACGGAAACCGCAACGGCGAACATTACGTATAAAGCAACGTACAGTAAAGTCGCAATCGAATACCAAGTCGTATTCAAAGCAGATGGCGTTCAAGTCGGCGAGGCATTGAAATATACGGTAGAAAACAAAGAAATCGATGAACCTGCCGTGCCTGCAAAAGATTATTACAACGGCGCTTGGGGCGCGTATGAATTAAACGGCGGCAATGTGGAAGTCAATGCGGTATATACGGCAATCGAATATGACGTTGTATTCAAAGCGGATGGCGTTCAAGTCGGCGAGGTATTGAAATACACGGTAGAAA
>JAFVQP010000078.1 GCA_017504735.1 Clostridia bacterium
CCACAGCAGGCTCCGTCGCAACCGCTTCTTCAACGATTTCTTCCGTAACCGTTTCTTCTACGGTTTCTTCCGTTACGTTATTTTCTTCTATGTTATTCATTTCATCGGAAAATGCCATTTTTTTGCCTCCGTTTTTCCTGATTTATCTTATTTAAGGGGGTTTTCCCCTCTTCCTCTCACTTTTTAGTTTTCCGCGCTTTCAGAGGAGCTTTCGGAAGATCCCTCTCCCGAAGCGCTGTCCTCAGACGAATTGCCACCCATCGCTTCCGCTTCTTCAGGCGTCAACCATCTCACGTAAACAATCACGTCTCTTGTAATTATTTTACCTTCGAAGGAATACGACTGTTCATATTTGGTGTCGGCATAATAACCGCCAAACACATAATCGCTACCTTCAGGCGCAACCAATGCCGTACCTGCATACGTCCCATCCGCGTTTACTTCCGCCTTCGTCAACAACGTATAATCGGTATATTCTTTAAATTCTACGTTGTGAACAAAGTGAATTACGGGTTTGTATTCGCCCCAAACGGGATACAACGTCGTACCAACGGGAACAGATGCGATATCCTCTACCGCATATACAACTTCACCGCCTTGTGCCGTTGCCCAGCCAATTGCTCTTTGACCATCCTTCTCAGGAGCCTTGAAACCAAATTTCGCATTTACATTACTAAACGTATCTTCCGTCACGGTTATCGAAACGACATACATGCTATCGTCGGAAAGCGTACAGCCCCATACAACGGGACGATAAGAAGAATTCCAACGATCGCTCCAACCAGCGGCTTCTGCGCTTGTCGCATCCGTATATACGGTCATTTGCTTACAACCATAAAATGCGTGGTCGCCAATCGATTTCACATCCTTGCTAAGCACCAACGAGGTAAGGCTGTGTGCGCCCTTAAACGCATATTTACCAACCGTAACGTTGGCAGGTATATGCAACTCCGTCAAGCCCTCTGCGCCATAGAATGCATAATCGCCAATCGTTTCCAAGCCTGCGCCAAACGTAATTTTTTGGATGCCAGAACATTTATAGAAAGCATTTTTCTCGATTGTTTTAATGTTGTCGGGAAGAACGACTTCCTGCAAACCTGTACAACCTTGGAATGCATATGCGCTGATCGAATCTAAGCCTGTGCCAAATTCTACCTTGCTCATAAATGCACATTGGTAGAACGCACGTTCCCCTAACGACGTAAGCGTATCGGGAAGCTTAATTTCCTTTAAGGTATAGCACTTATAGAAGGCTTTATCCTCTAACGTTACCAAATCGTTACCTAAATTTACATTATTCAACTGAAGGCAACCGTAGAATGCATATTCTCCAATTCTTTCCACGTCGCAACGGGTCAAGTCAATCGAATTCAACCACGTGCATTGATAGAATGCCGATCGACCAATCTCCTTTACACCGCCAAGCAAGGTAACGTTGGAAAGGCTAGAACACTTATAGAAGGTATAATCTTCAATCTTTTCCAGCTTTCTGCCAAGACTAGCCAAGGCAAGGCTGGTACATTCGTAAAATGCCGCACGGCCTATATGTTCAACGTCCGACAAACCTGCAATGGATTGCAACGTCGAGCATTTATAGAACGCGTAATCGGAAATACCCACCGTGTCCTTTTTTAAGGATACCGTACCAGGATTTGCGCCGTTGAAACCAACAACCCAATTCCCTGCATATACCAAGCCGTCTTCATTCGGTTTATTCCAAATGTCCGTTTCTTTGAATGCAAACGTACCGATTCTCTTTACTGTATCGGGGATAATGGAATAGTTTGAGTTGTTGCTTACGCCCGTACTCTTGTAGAACGCATAGTTGTCAATTTCTTCCAACCCTCTACCCAACACAAGCTGTGTCAAGCCTTTACAATTCGAAAATGCATATTTACCAATCAATTTCGTTTTGTTTGTATTGACTGCACGAAGGTTGGGGCATTTGTAGAATGCGTTGTCGCCAATTGCGCGAATAGACGCGGGAAGCGCAACACGCATCAAGTCTGCCGCACCGTAAAATACGTCGTCGGCAATACCTACCGTACCTTCGCGAAGGGTAGTTTCTACCAATTCAACCAAACCTACGAGTTCATCATCCGTACTCGTTTTATTTTCTTCGTCATACCCTTTTACTGCGTTGGTACAATCCACCAACCAATCATCGATATAGATATAATCCTCGCCTGCATTCCATGCGTCTTTATAGGCTTTTGTACCTGTGAATGCATATTTTCTAAGATGCATCAAGCTGTCGGGAAGTGAAATTTCATCCAAAGCAGAACAGCCGTAGAACGCCGACTTACCGATATCCAATAAACCTTCGGGAAGGGTTATGCTTTCCAAGCCTACTGCCTCCGAAAACGCACGCTGACCGATTTGTTCCAAGGCACCCTCTTCCGCAAAAGTAAGCGTTGCTAACTTAGGACAATTTGCAAATGCATATTCGTCGATAATCTTCAAGCCGCTGCCAAATTCCACCGACGTCAGTTCGTCTGCCGACTCGAATGCGTAAGTTTTCAAGGTCGTTACGGAATCAGGAATGGATACCGTTTCCAACGCCGCACATTCTAAGAATGCCGCTTCGCCCAAGGTAACGAGCTTTTCATGCAAGTCAATCGACTTCAACGATTTACAATATGCAAACGTGTAATCAGCAATCTCCGTTACGCTTTCGGGAATATTAATGGTCGTCAAAACTTTACAATCTTGAAACGCCGAAGCACCGATCGATGTAACCGAATCAGGAATGGTAACCTTTACAAGGTCTTTACAATGTAAAAATGCGCCATCGCCAATCTTTCTTACGTTATTACCAATGACGATTTCCGTCATATCCCAACATTTTCTAAAGGCGTTTTCCGCTATCGACGTAACGGGCTTTCCTCTATATATATCTTCGATAATTACAACGCCGGTTGCATCCCCTTTCGCGGTAATTTCATATTCACTATTATTTACGAGTCTGTATAAACAGCCCGTTTCATATGCTCTGTAGAAATAGTAGGTCTCCGACCAATCGGATTCCTCTCCATCCTTCCCGCCGATTGCTTTGATGCGAATTTCATAATCGCCAACCTCTAAATCGGACAGGGAAAAATATTCTCTCTTTGCAGAGCTTTCCGTTGTTTCACCCGTGGCTACGTTTTTAATTTCGATTACATAGCTTCGCGCATCTTCCACGTCAGACCAGGTCAATAAATTTTCCAAATCTACGTCGAAATCGCTCGGTGCAGTCAAGTCATACTTTTTGCAAGATGCAAAACCGAGCGCTGCGCTTACAATCAATAAGCCAAGTGCGGTGAAAATTTTCAGTTTTTTCATAATATCTCCTTGAGTATTAAACTCGCACTGAAATATTTTCAGTTTGTCAAAACTGCCACAAGCCGCCTTGCGGCAGTTTTGACCATTATTTATTTAGATTCTTTTTTTGCTTTATGTTCACGAATCAACTCGTGAATCCATTTAAATTTGAACTTACGCACCGCAATATCCATCAAGAAGAATACGATTGCCAAAATCATAAACAACATCTTAGGGTCATAGACTTTAGGCAAAGCCGTGATAAAGCCTTTAAATACTTCTTCAGGATTTTCCAAATCAGCAATCATTTCGCCATCTGCGCGTTCTGCAAGATTTTCAAGGTTTTGCTTTGCCAATTCGTTATCCACGTTCACGTTATATTCTTCAGAATAAGCGAAGGATTTGTAAATTTCCACAATTACGTCTTTACCGTTTTCTTTCACAACGTTTCCGTTTTCATCGCATTTTTTAAGCACGATTCTATACGTACCTGTGCCTTTGACGATAAATTCGCAACGGCTGTAATTGTTCGTTTCACTCAAAGGCGACTTCACATAGCAGGTTAATCCGCCAAGCGTTGCCCTATCACCTTCCGTCACTGCATTTAACGAGGTGGAAGTTTCTACGCCGTTCACCATGGAAATAATTTCACCAGAAATATACTCGCCATCCTTTAAGGACGTATAGATACTCAACTGGTTCGTATAGTTATCCTCG
>JAFVQP010000079.1 GCA_017504735.1 Clostridia bacterium
CGGGAGATTACCATACGCATACACCCTATTCGCACGGAAAAAATACCGTTGCGGAAAACGTGGAAAGGGCGAAAGAATTAGGGTTAAAACAAATCGGTATTGCCGACCACGGTTTTTCGCACGTGGCGTTTGGTATTCGCCGCCGTCAAGTGGCCGCATATAAGGCAGAATGTGAAGCCGCAAGTCAACGATTTGGTGTTGACGTCTTGGTGGGGATTGAGGCAAATATTCGAGGCATCGAGGGAAAAGCGGATTTAACGGAAAAAGATTTTGAAAATTTTGATTTATACCTTTGCGGAAAGCACGTATTTATATGGTATGATGGTTTTGGCGCGATGCTTCGCTACGGCGGTGGAAATTTCCATGCGGACAAGCTTGGTATTCAGTCGAAAAAACTGATTGACTACAACACAAAGGCGTATATTAATACGATTAAAAATAATCCAATTGATGCAATTTCGCACCTCAATTATATGTGTCCTGCCAATGCATTAGAGGTGGCGAAATGTGCGGCGGACTATGGTACGTATATTGAATTGAACAGCAAGAAAACGCATTTAACGGATGAAGAATTAAATGAAATTGTTGCTAAAACAGAGGCGCGGTTTATCATCAACTCCGATGCGCACAGCAAGGATAGGGTTGGGGATAAACGGTTGGTAGAGGAACAGCTTGCTAGGTTGAATTTCCCAATGGAGCGTATCGATAACATCGACGGACGCGTACCTACTTTCCGCTTTGCGGACTTTAAAAAGACTATGTAACGGAGCGAAAATGAGTTTTACTTCGGATTTAAAAAAAGAGATTATACATCGTGGAGTGGGGAAGAACCGTGCTTGTCGAAAGGCTGCGATTTCCGCATTTGTACGTACCAGCGGTTTTGTTGGGCGAAAGGATGGGAAACCTAGCTTTTTCATTGTGAGTGAAACGGAGAACGTTGCCGAGTTCTTTATGGCAACTTTTGCGGAGACTTTTAACACAGAGCTTGCGGTTACCAATGCGACGATGGATAGGATGAGTGGTAGAGATAAATTACTGCTACAATGTCCTTCTCCTGCGGTGGAATGTGTTCTTTCGGAATTGAATTTCTTGCAAAACGATGGCAAGCTGAGTGAAGGGATCAGCGATTTTTATTCTTGGAGCGAGCAAGAGTGTATTGCTTATGCAAAGGGGGCGTTTTTGGGCAGCGGCAGTTGTACCGTCCCTGGGGAAGGCAGTAAATCGGGTTATCACTTAGAATTTGTCTTTTTGGATGGGGCAACCGCACGGGATTTTTGTGACTTACTGTCGGGTTTGGAGGTGTTTGCTCGCTTGCGGGAACGAAAGGATACCTTCGTTGTATATATGAAAAGCAAGGAAACGATTTCCGACTTTTTATCGGTAATCGGTGCCAATAAAACCTTGAAAAAGTTTTCCGCGTTGGTGGATGAACGTGATAAAGCAAACCAAAATAACCGCGCGCAAAATTGTATGGCGGGCAATGCCGATAAAGCTGCAATCGCTTCGGTTAAACAAGTAGTTGCCTTTGAGAAGTTATGCCAATGGAGCGGTTTTACCGATTTATCTGAAGAATTGCAGGCGGCGGCACGCGCTCGCTTGGAGCATAAAAATAAAACTTTACAGGAACTTGCCGATTATTTAAAAATCAGCAAAAGCTGTCTAAACCATCGCATGAGAAGGTTGATGCAGTTGGCTGAGACATGTGAAATAAACAAAGAAACGGAAGAATTATGACGGATTTTGTACACTTACATTTACACACGGAATACAGTTTGTTGGATGGTGCGGCGAAGGTGGACGATTTGATCGACCATCTTGTGAAAAACGAGATTGATACCTGCGCGATCACCGATCACGGCAATATGTACGCCTCGTTGTATTTTGCGGAAGAATGTGTAAAAAAAGGAATTAAATATATCATCGGGTGCGAGTTATACGCAGTAGATAATCACCTTGATAAACGTCCTGGGAAAAACGAGCATATTGTATTGCTTGCGAAAAACAAAACGGGGTATAAAAACATCGTTAAGCTGGATTCGCTTTCCTTCATTGATGGGTATTACGGCGGTAAACCGCGCATCAGCTACGACTTGATTAAACAGTACAGCGAAGGGGTAATTTGCCTCTCCGCTTGTTTGGCTGGACGCATACCGCAGTTGTTGCTTCGAGGCGATTATGAGGGGGCGAAAGCGTGGGCGCTTGAGATGAAAGGCGTGTTTGGAGAAGATTTCTATATTGAGCTCCAGGATCACGGTATTGCGGAGCAAAGACAAATTTTACCCGACCTTATCAAGTTGGCACGTGAGTTAGACATCCAAATGGTGGCAACCAACGACGTGCATTATATTGAAAAGGACGATTGGGAAGCGCACGAAATTTTGCTTTGTATTCAAACGAAATCAACGCTTGCTGCGCCGAAAATGCGTTTTGACGAGCATGAATTTTACATGAAATCGGGCGACGAAATGTTAGAAATTTTCAACTACGTTCCCGAAGCAATTTCCAATACTCGCGTGATTGCAAACAAGATTGAGGAGCCTGTTTTTGATATTACCCCTAAAGGGGATCCTATCCGTGATACTTCGCTTATTCCTTTGTATAAGCCGGATGATGGTTCCACCTCGCCTGATTATTTGACTCGTTTAACCTGGGAAGGTTTGCCTAAGCGTTATGCGGAAATTACCGATACCATCAGAGAAAGAGCAAATTACGAGCTGGGGATTATCATCAGCATGGGTTTTGCCGATTATTTCTTGATTGTATGGGATTATATTAACTGGTCGCGTTTGAATGGTATTCCCGTTGGCCCTGGCCGTGGATCGGGTGTAGGTAGTATCGTTGCGTATTCCATTGGTATTACCGACGTTGACCCGTTGAAGTATGATTTGATTTTTGAGCGTTTCTTGAATCCTGATCGTGTATCCATGCCCGACTTCGACGTCGATTTCTGTACAAAGCGTCGATATGAAACGATTGAATACGTGCGTGAAAAATATCACCCTGAAAACGTAGCGCAAATTGTTACCTTTGGTACGCTGGCTTCACGTGCTGTTATCAAGGACGTTGGGCGCGTTATGGGTGTGCCTTATTCGGAAACGGATAAAGTTGCAAAATTAATGGATGGTAAATCAACCATCGGTGAATTATTAGGGTTAAAAATCCCCAAACTAGAAAAGCAGTTGGAAGATCCTAGCTTATCGGAAGAAAAGCGTGGGGAACTTACGAAAAAACTGAAAGAACAAAAAGATAAAAAGAACCCCGAATTTATCGAGGTCTATGAAACGAATGAAGAGTTGCACCGTGTTATTGATATGGGCTTAAAGCTGGAAGGTATGCCCAAGAACACGTCGGAACACGCGGCTGGTGTCGTTATTTGTAATAAAATTTTGGCAGATAACGTACCATTGGCTAGAAACGGTGACGATATCGTTACGCAATTCGATATGAAAGAGGTAGAAGCCGTCGGCATGTTGAAGATGGACTTCCTTGCTTTGACGACGCTCACCGATATCCAAAATACTTTGGAATATATCAAAATAGGACATGGGGTGGACATCGACTTTAATAAAATCGGTGTGGACGTCCCGGAGGCATATCAGTTGATTTCGTCGGGGGATACTGATGCTGTGTTCCAGCTTGAACAAGGCGGCATGAAGAAATTCATGAAAGACCTGCAACCCAACTGTTTGGAAGATTTGATCGCAGGTATTTCCTTGTATCGACCTGGTCCGATGGACTTCATTCCCACCTATATTCGAAATAAGCACAATCCTGAGCTCATTGTGTATGATACCCCGTTCCTTGAACCGATTTTGAAAAACTCCTATGGGGTTATCGTATATCAGGAACAGGTAATGCAAATTTTCCAACAGCTTGCAGGTTATACCTACGGTCAAGCCGACCTTGTGCGTCGTGCAATGGCGAAAAAGAAGAAAAAAGAGCTGATGGAACAAAAGGATAAATTTATTTACGGTGCGCCCGCGGAAAATATTTCAGGGTGCGTATCGAAGGGTATCCCTGCGGAAGTTGCGGCAAAGATATTCGGCGATATGGAAAGCTTTGCTTCATACGCATTCAACAAATCGCACGCAGCTGCGTATGCGGTGGTTGCATATCGTACGGCGTATTTGAAGCATTTCTACCTGAAGGAATTCCTTGCGGGTATCTTGAACGATCGTATTGATAAGAGTGACGAAGTATCCAAGTATATCATGTACATGAAGGAGAAAAATATCTCCGTTCTACCGCCTGATATCAATCGATCTAAGGATATTTTCTGGGTAGAAGGCAATGGGCTTCGTATCGGTTTGGGGGCACTTCGCGGTGTTGGTCAAGACGCAATTGCTTCGGTTATCAAGGAGCGTGAAGAGAATGGCTTATTTAAAGATTTTTCCGATTTTGCTACCCGTTGTGCAAAGTATATCAATAAGCGTATTGTGGAAAGTTTGATTTATGCAGGCGCATTCGATTGCTTTGGGTATAACCGCGCGCAAGTGGCGGCGGTATATGAAGAAGTATTGACCCGTGTCAATGCAATGGAAAAACAAAAGGGCGGCGCGCAAATTTCGTTGTTTGGGGAGTTCATTGAAGAACAAGCGATTGAAATTCAGTATCCCAATATACCCGAATTTGAAACGATGGAAAAATTATCAAAGGAAAAATCCGTACTTGGCGTGTACGTCAGCGGTCACCCCTTTGAAAAATTCTTACCTTACTTCAAAGATAGGACGTTTAATTGCTCAATGCTTAGCGACTACGAAGAAGATGAGGAAACGGGTAGAAAAACCTATCATAATATTGAAGATGGTCAGCAGATCACGATGGGTGGTATGATTTCAGACTTTAAGAAGTTAAAAACGCGTAGCGGTTCGTTTATGGCGTTTGTAACGGTAGAGGATTTGTTTGGCTCGATTGAGTGTGTATGCTTCCCTAAAATTTACGAACGGATTCGTAACTTTTTGGAAAGTGACCGCGTCGTATCCTTGTCGGGTAAAATCAGTATTGAAGATGAAAAACCGCCTGCAATTATCGTTGATAAAATGTGGGAATTTAACTTGGATGAAGTAGAGGAAAAGACGGCTGCGGCGACAAATGCAAAGGCGGCTCCTGTTAATGTCCAAAAATCGGATGCGGAGAAGCGTTTGTGGCTGAATATTACAGGGATGGAAGAGGTAGACGTTGAAGAACTGCTTGAAACCCTTTCTTATTATCCTGGGGAAACGGTTGTATGCTTCGTGCAAAATGGTAAAAAGATGCTTTGTTCGCACAAAGTAAATCCAAATAAGGCACTCTTTGCGGAGCTTGCTACATTTTTGCCGGAAAATTGCATTAAATTTATTTAAAGGTTAAAAAATACTAGAAAAGCTTTGCTTTTTTATGACAATTTTGCTATAATATATTGGTACAAATGAGAGGTGTAAAGTATGAAAAGAATTGGTTTATTGACGAGCGGCGGTGACGCTCCTGGTATGAATGCGGCAATCCGCGCAGTTGTACGTTCGGGCATCTTCTTTGGTATGGAAGTGTACGGTATCGAACGTGGTTATGCGGGTTTGATTGAAGATAACGTTATGAAGATGGAGATGCGTAGCGTTTCCAATATTGTACAATGTGGTGGTACTCGTTTAAGAACGGCAAGATGTTTAGAGATGTTGACGGTAGAAGGTCAAAAGAAAGCGTTGGATACCTTGGAAAAACACGGTATAGATGGTTTGGTTGTTATTGGGGGCGACGGTTCGTTTAAGGGCGCGAAAGTCCTTAGCGAATATGGTGTGCCGACTATCGGTATTCCTGGTACGATTGACAACGACATTGAATATACCGATTATACCCTTGGCTTTGATACAGCGGTAAATACGTGTCTTGATATCATCAATAAATTGCGTGATACGATGACTTCGCACGAACGCGTGTCCGTTGTAGAGGTAATGGGCAGACATTGCGGAGATATCGCGTTGTATAGCGGTATTGCATCGGGCGCGGAAATCATCGTTGTACCAGAACTTCCCTTTAATATGGACGAAATCGCTTCGCGAATTAATCGTTCTCGTGCGCAAGGCAAACATTCGAATATTATTGTTGTTGCGGAAGGTGTTATGAGTGCGGAAAAATTCGCAAATCAGTTGCAACAGGTAACCGAATATTCTGTTCGTCCTACTTGTATTGGTCACGTACAGCGCGGCGGTTCGCCTACGATGTCGGATAGAATGTTGGCTGCACAATTTGGTAATAAGGCGGTTCGTTTGCTTAACGAAGGTATTGGTAATCGTGTGGTTGGTATTCGTGATAATAAAATTATCGATATGGATATTATCGAGGCAGTTTCGATGAAAAAGACGTTTAATTACGAATTGTATGAAACCCTTCAAATGATTTCTATGTAAAAAAGGATAAGGTTGCTTCGGCGACCTTATTTTTTTATAATTTTCACATAAAAAATTCGTTTTGGTATTGCAATTTTTGGGTATTTAATGTATAATATAATAGAGGCGCAAAAAGGCGCGGTAAGGGGAAGTTTTTAGATGATTTTAAGTGTTTGTATGAGTCCTTGTATCGACGTGACGGTAGAGCTTGACGAGTTTAAGGTGGGAAAAACGAACGTTGTAAAACGCAAGGCTTTATCTTTGGGTGGTAAAGCCTTAAACGTAGCCATTGGGGTGAAACGTTTGGGGGGTAGCCCGTATCTGACAGGGATAATGTATAAGGAAAATGGATTCATGTTTGAAAATGCCTTAAACAAGGAAGACGTTCCTTTTACGTTTATTTGGAATGATGGCAGAGTACGAGAAAATTATAAATTTATAGATAGGCGTGCTATGTTGACAGAAGTAAACGATGTTGGGCAAGAAATTGCGCCGCAAACCGCGAAAGAAATGCTTGCTGCGGTCAGCGCGTTGTCTTCCCGTAGTAGCGTAACGGTTTTATCGGGCGGACTTCCTCGTGGATTGGATACTTCTTACTATGCAGATTTGGTGAAAGCGGTGGATAATCGTTCTTTAAAGATCGTGGACGCATCGGGACAGCGCATATTTGCGGCATTAAACGAGGGAGTGGATTTGGTAAAGCCGAATATTGACGAGCTAGAGGATGCAATAGGTCGTGCAATTACTTCCAAAGAAGATATGCTGACAGGTTGTTACGAGTTGTTGGATAGAGGGGCAAAAGTAGTATTGCTTTCCCTTGGTAGAAAGGGGGCAATCATTACAGACGGGACACATTCGTACCATTGTAGAAGCATCAACGTTGCAGTCAACTCTACGGTTGGTGCAGGGGATGCAATGGTTGCAGCTGCTGCCATAGGATTAGAACAATGCGCGCCGTTGTCTGAGATTTTACGGACGGGGGTTGCTGCTGGTACTGCAAACGTTATGACGGTAGGGCAGGTATCCTTTACGGAAGACAAATACAACGAAGTATTGTCCACTTTAGAGGTGAAAGAAATTTAACATTTATTGAAAAAAATGTAGAAAATAGGCGAAAATTTATTGCCTAAAACTGGAAAATTGTATATAATAAATATCATAAAATAAGATTTGGTGCAAAAAAAGGAGTTTTTTGCATATAATAAGGAGCGTGTGACAATGGATTTTAAGACACAGCAGGAACAGTTTGACAGTAAAAAATGGTATGACAGCCTTTGCGCTGGTGAGGATATGTGCGGTAAATACGATTTTTGTATTAAATGCTGTAAAACGGAAAAATATCCTTGCGCTAAGGCGGCGCACAGATACAACAACAATTACGTTCGCATTGCTGTAATCCGTCGCCATAGATAAGCGCGAAAAGAGGTGTAAATGAAAAAAACCGAACGAATTATAGCGGCGGTACTTACAATGGTGGTTGGTATTTTATTGATTGCCATGCAAGATAAATTCATCGGCGTGTTAATGTCGATCGCAGGGGCTTGCTTGATTGTCCTCGGTGTGGTGGATTTATGTCATCGATACGTTCCGCCTGCGGTGGTGAAAATCATTTCGGGTATTTTGATTATCGTATGTGGGTGGGTACTTGTGGAAGCGGTGCTTTATATCATTGCGGCAATGCTGCTGATTGCAGGGATTTTACTACTGTACGATAAAATAAAAAAGCGTGTAACGTGTGATACCGTTTTTAAAACCGTGTTAGAATATGCATTACCTTCAGTGTTTATTGTAATCGGTTGTGTGTTATTGTTTCATCAAGCGTTTGCAATTGAAATTATATTTGTAATAACAGGTATTTTGACTTTGCTAGACGGTACAATATTATTACTGGAAGCATTTGAAGAAGAATAATTTTTAAACCTTGTCTATACGGCAAGGTTTTTTTGTTTTGGCGGGGTGTTTTCCCCGCCTTTACTTTGTAAAGACTATAAAATGATAAAAATTTATCGATTTAACGATTTAAAATATTTAAAAAGTGCTTCAAATGTTTTGTGTTTGGGGGAAAGTATGCTATAATAGAGTTGTATAATTGCGTAAGCTTGGGATAGTGCGCCCAATACTTGCGTATAGAAGTTGGAAAAAATTAAACAAATGGAGATAAAAATTATGAACAACAAAGTGACAATCATCGGTGCAGGTTCGGTAGGTGCTACGGTAGCATACACCTTGGTGACGACGGGCTCGGTTTCGGAAATCGTATTGATTGACGTAAACGAAGCAAAAGCTAAAGGGGAAGCGCTTGACATGATTCAGGCTACGCCTTACCTTTACCCTGTAAAAGTTTATTTCGGTACCTATGAAGATGCGGTTGGTTCGGACATGGTTATCGTAACGTCGGGTGTAGGCAGAAAGCCTGGTCAATCTCGTATCGATTTGACGCAAATCAACGTTAATATCTTGAAGAGCATCGCTCCTCAAATCGTAAAATATGCGCCTGATGCATTGTATATTTTCGTTGCAAACCCCGTTGACGTACTCACCTACGTATTCTGCAAAATTACGGGTATCCCCAAGAACCGTGTAATCGGTACGGGTTGTACGCTTGACAGCATTCGTTTGAGAACTCGCCTTTCCGAATTGTACTCGGTAAATCAACAGCAAGTACACGCATACGTTTTGGGCGAACACGGCGATTCTTCCTTTGTCGCTTGGTCCACGGCAAACATTTCTGGTATCCCTCTTGATGAATTCGAAGGTACTTTGACGGCAAAAGAAGGGGTAAAGGTATCTCCTTACACGCATGAAGAAGTGGAAGAATACGTTAAGAAATCGGGTGGTAAAATTATTGCAGGCAAAGGCGCAACCTTCTACGGTATTGCTACTTCCGTAATGAAGATTGTAAACGCTGTTTATGCAAATGCAAATACGGTTTTGCCCGTTTCCAGCGTACTTGATGGTGAATATGGCATTTCCGACGTTGCTCTTTCCACGCTTTGCGTAATTGGTAAAAATGGTATTGTAACCACCTTGACGCCGAAGCTTTCCGATGAGGAACTTGGAAAGATGAAAAACAGTGCGGAAATGCTTAAGGGCGTTATCGCACAAATCGAAATCTAAATTAAAATAACGGAGTAAAAATTATGGAATACCGTATTGAAAAAGACACGATGGGTGAAATGCAGGTCCCTGCGGATAGATACTGGGCTGCGCAAACGCAGAGAAGTTATCAAAATTTCCGCATCGGTGACGAAATTATGCCCCGTGAAATAACGAGGGCGTTTGGTATCTTGAAAAAGGCAGCTGCCCTTGCAAACTGCAAGCTTGGTAAGCTTCCTGAAGAAAAGAAAGATGCAATTTGCGCGGCTTGCGACGAAGTGATTTCTGGCGAATTGAACGGACACTTCCCCTTGGTTGTATGGCAAACGGGCAGCGGTACGCAGTCGAATATGAATGCGAATGAAGTTATCGCAAATCGCGGTAATGAAATCGCGGGTAAGAAATTGCTTCACCCTAATGACGATATCAACAAGAGTCAAAGCTCCAACGATACCTTCCCTACGGCAATGCATATTGCGGCTGTTGTTGCAATTGAAGACAAACTTTTCCCTGCAATGGACAAGTTGATTGCTACCTTAAAGCGTTTGGAAGCAGAAAACGAAGGAATTGTTAAGAGTGGTAGAACGCACTTGCAAGATGCAGTTCCCATCGCATTCTCGCAAGAAATCAGCGGTTGGACGAATATGGTGGAAAAGGCAAAGGCTCAGCTTCAGTTGGCGTTGCCTGGCTTGAAAGAACTTGCACTTGGCGGTACGGCTGTTGGTACGGGCTTGAACGCCCCCAAAGGCTTCGCTGAGGAAGTAGCGGCTCAAGTTTCCATATTGACAGGTAAAACCTTTATTACGGCTGAAAATAAATACCATGCATTGACGGCGAAGGATGAACTCGTATTTGCGCATGGTGCATTGAAAGCGCTTGCTTGCAACCTTATGAAGATTGCAAACGACGTTCGTTGGTTGGCGAGTGGTCCTCGTGATGGCCTTGGCGAAATTTTCATCCCTGAAAATGAACCCGGTTCCTCGATCATGCCTGGTAAAGTAAATCCTACGCAGTGCGAATCGATGACGATGGTTGCCGTACAGGTTATGGCAAACGACGTAGCAGTAGGGGTAGGTGCTTCGCAGGGTAACTTTGAACTTAACGTGTTCATGCCCGTAATCATCTACAACTTCTTGCAGTCGGTACGTTTGCTTGCGGATGGTATTGTATCCTTTGAAAGCAACTGTGTAACGGGTATTAAGGCAAATAAGGAAAAAATGCATCATAACCTTTACAACTCTTTGATGCTTGTAACCGCACTTAATCCTTACATCGGTTATGAAAATGCGGCGAAGACGGCGAAGAAGGCATATAAGGAAAACATTTCTTTGAAAGAAGCTTGCGTTGCGCTTGGTTTCTTGACGGCTGAAAAGTTCGACGAAGTATTCCGTCCTGAAGAAATGGCATACCCTCAAAAATAACGGAAGAAATTTACCAAAGGTGCTAAAAATATGAAAATCAGTTATTATCCCGGTTGTACGCTTAGGACGAAGGCAAAGGAATTGGACGTAACCGCCCGTCTTTGCGCAGAAACCTTGGGTGTAGAAATGGAGGAAATTGAAAATTGGCAATGTTGCGGTGCGGTCTATAAAATGGGCACTGATGAAATCGCAACGAAGTTGTCTGCGGTACGTGCGCTTGCGGCGGCAAAGAAAAACGGTGGTAAGCTTCTTACCCTTTGCTCGGCTTGTCACAACGTAATTAAGCGTGCCAACGAAGACATGAAAACGAATGAAGATATTTGCTTTCGTGCCAACAACTACTTGAAACTTGACGAACCCTATAAAGGGGAAACAGAAGTTATCCACTATCTTGAAATGTTGAAAAATATTGTAGGATTTGACAATATCAAGAAAGCGGTGGTAAATCCCATCAATAGAAAGATTGGTGCGTATTACGGTTGCTTATTACTTCGTCCTAGCGGCGTAATGGCATTCGACAATCCTGAAAATCCTACCATTATTGAGGATTTTATTCGCGCAATTGGCGGCACGCCCGTTGTATATCCGTTCCGTAACGAATGTTGCGGTGCTTACGTATCACTGAAGAATAGTGAATTGCCGAAGAAAAAGAGCGAAAAGGTGCTTGCAAGCGCGAAAGAAAAGGGCGCTGAAGAAGTGATTACTGCTTGTCCGCTTTGCCTTTATAATTTACAGGCAAACGGCGGCGATATTTTGCCTGTTAAGTATTTCACGGAACTGCTTGCAGAAGCATTGGGGGTGAAGGCATGACGAAAGAAGAACGCATTGAAAATCTCAATAGATTAAGCGGCACTGACGTAAGAAAATGTATGAAGTGCGGCAAATGCTCTGGTCGTTGTCCTGCGTTTAATGATATGGACATTAAGCCCCATCAATTCGTATCGATGCTTTGCCAAGGTAAGATTGATCAGTTGCTTGAAAGTCAAGCGATTTGGAATTGTCTTTCCTGCATGGCTTGCGTAGAGCGTTGTCCTCGCGGTGTTGCGCCTGCGGCAGTGGTGGAAGCGGTGCGTGATACGGTTGTCCGTATGCAGGGTGCAAACGGCATTAAAGCTGAGGAAATTCCTCCCATTGTGGACGAGCTTATACCTCAACAGCTGCTTGTCAGCGCGTATAGAAAGTATAACAAGTAACTCCCCGAAGTGATTTCGGTTATTAAGAAAAAATTCTAAAGAAAGAGAGTGAACAAAATGCAAAGAATAGGTGTTTTTATTTGTTGGTGCGGCAGCAATATTGCGGCTACGGTAGATGTAGTAAAAGTCGCGGAAACCATTAAACACGAGCCTGGCGTTGTTTTCGCAGCAAACTATCAATATATGTGCTCCGAAAATGGTCAGCAGCTCATCAAGCAAGCCATTAAAGAACATAATCTTACGGGCATCGTTGTAGGCGCTTGTTCGCCTAGAATGCACGAAGCAACCTTCCGTAAGGCAGCTGAAGAAGCAGGTCTCAACCCTTATATGGTTGAAATTGCAAACATTCGTGAACATTGTTCGTGGATCCACAAGGATATGGAAGAAGCTACTGAAAAAGCGGTTATCCTTGTTCGTACGGCAATTGCAAAAGTGAAATTGAACGCACCCTTGACGGCAGGCGAAAGCCCCGTTGCAAAGCGTGCGCTCGTTATCGGTGGCGGTATTGCAGGTATCCAAGCGGCTTTGGATATCGCAGACGCAGGCTTTAAGGTTGATATTGTAGAAAAGAATGCAACCATCGGCGGCAGAATGGCTCAGCTCGATAAGACGTTCCCCACGCTCGACTGCTCCGCTTGTATTCTTACCCCGAAAATGGTAGATTGTGCGCAGCACGAAAATATTGAAATCCTTTCCTACTCCGAAGTGGACGATGTAAAGGGCTTCGTAGGTAACTTCAACGTTAAAATTCGCCGCAAGGCAAGATACGTTGACGAAACGAAGTGTACGGGTTGTAAGCTTTGTATGGAAAAATGTCCTTCGAAGAAGGGCTTGAACGAGTTCAATATGAACTTGAATACGCGTACGGCAATTCACATTCCCTTCGCGCAGGCAATCCCTAACGTTGCGGTAATCGACTCGACACAATGTCTTAAATTTAAGACGGGTAAATGCGGTATTTGTCAAAAATTCTGCGAAGTTGGCGCAATCAACTTTGAACAGCAGGATACGTTTGTAGAACGTCAATATGGTGCAATTGTCGTTGCAACCGGATTCAAGCCCATCGCACTTGACAACTTCAACGAATATGGCTATTCGGACAACAAGGACGTTATCACGTCGCTTGAATTGGAACGTTTGATGAATGCGGCTGGCCCTACCAATGGTGTTCTTCTTCGTCCTTCCGACAACGAACATCCTCACGTTATTACCTTCATTCAATGTGTAGGCTCGCGTGATACCAGCGGTTGTGGTAAACCTTACTGCTCCAAAATCTGCTGTATGTACACGGCAAAACACGCAATGATGATTCGTGAAAAATACCCCGATACGCAGGTAAACGTATTCTATATCGATATTCGTACCCCTGGTAAGAATTATGATGAATTCTACCGTCGCGCGGTTGAACAATACGGTGTAAACTATATCAAGGGTATGGTTGGTAAAGTTTACAATGAAAACGGTAAGTTGATGGTACAAGGTTCTAACCTTATCGATAACGAACAAGTTACGATTGAATCCGACCTTGTTGTTTTGGCAACGGCAATCGAACCGGAACCTTCCGTAAGAAAGGTTGCGACCTTGTTGACGGCAAGTATCGACACCAACAATTTCTTGACGGAATCGCACGCGAAGCTTCGTCCCGTAGAAAGTCCTACGGCAGGTGTATATCTTGCAGGTGTATGTCAAGGTCCTAAGGATATTCCTGAAACTGTTTCGCAGGCATCCGCTTGTGCTGCAAAGGTTATCGGTTTGCTTGTAAAAGATAAGTTGAAGACGAACCCTTGCGTAGCTTCGCCTGATGAAATGATGTGTAACGGTTGCAGTCAGTGTGCAAACGTTTGCGCATACGGTGCAATTACTTATGTAGAAAAAGAATTCCGTATGCCTGGTGGCAAGACGGAAATCCGTCGCGTAGCATCTGTAAACCCTGCAGTTTGTCAAGGTTGCGGCGCATGTACGGTAACTTGTCCTTCGGGCGCGATGGACTTGAAGGGCTTTAGCTCGAAGCAAATTATGTCGGAGGTGGAAGCAATATGCAAGATGTAACCACGGAAAAGAAAGAATTTACCCCGAACATCGTAGCTTTTTGCTGTAACTGGTGTTCGTATGCAGGTGCTGACCTTGCAGGTTCTAGCCGTTTGAGCTATCCTGCAAACGTAAAAATTATTCGCGTACCTTGCTCCTGCCGTGTAAACCCCACCTTCATTTTAAAGGCGTTCCTGCAGGGGGCTGACGGCGTAATTATTTGCGGTTGTCACCCTGGCGACTGCCATTACGTAACGGGTAACTATTACACGAGAAGAAGAATTGCAATGCTTTACAGCTTCCTTAATTATATGGGTATTGAAAAAGAACGTACCCGTTTAGAATGGGTATCCGCAGCTGAAGGCGCACGTTTCTCCGCCGTTATGAACGATTTTGTAAAAACGGTAACGGAGCTTGGTGAAAACAAGCGTCTTACCGACCTCAGAGTAAAGGAGGGCGAATAAGATGAAAGATGTTGAATTGAAGATGCTTGAACGCGCAAAAGAATTGCTTTCCAGTGGTGAAGTAGCGCGTGTAATCGGTTGGAAGAAAGGGGAATTTGAATTTGACCCTGTTCCCGCTTCCTTTGAAACAGTAGAAGAGCTTGACGGCTTCGTTTACAATTACTTCTGCGGTGCAAACCTCTCTAAATACCTTATTCAAATGAGCAAAAAGGAAGGAAAAACGGCAGTATTCTTGAAACCCTGCGATACCTACAGCTTTAACCAGCTTGTAAAAGAACATCGTGTAAAACGTGAAAACATTTACGTGATCGCGGTAGAATGTCTTGCAAAACTTGATATTAACAAAATCAAGGCGCAAGGTGTTACGGGTGTAACCGGCGTAGAAGTAAATGGTAAGGAAGTAAAGGTTGCCTCCCTCTATGGCGAAGTTGTATTGAATAAGGAAGACGTTGTATTGTCGAAGTGTGCTGTTTGTGAAAAGACGCATCAGGCAAAAGATGAAGAAATTATTTTGCACGAACGCCCTGAACGCGACGTTAATCGTTTTGCGGAAGTGGAAGCTCTTGAAGCTATGTCCGAAGATGAACGTTTCGCATTCTGGAGAAACGAGCTTTCGAAATGTATCCGTTGTAATGCTTGTCGCAACGTATGTCCTGCATGTTCCTGTGTGAAGTGTGTATTCGATAATCCTGCATCGGGTATTTCGGCAAAAGCAAACGATGATAAGTTTGAAGAACAGTTGTTCCACATCATTCGTGCATTCCACGTTGCAGGGCGTTGTACCGACTGTGGCGAATGCTCGCGCGTGTGTCCTCAAAACATTCCTTTGCACCTTTTGAACAGAAAGTTTATTAAGGATATCGATACCTTCTACGGTGAATATCAGGCAGGGGAAACGGCAGAAGGCAAAACGCCTTTGACCGAATATACGGAAGGCGATACTGAACCGAACGACGTTTTTAACGGGGAGGCAAAATAATGTTAAAGATTGCAAAAGAAAGATTGAACGAACTGTATGCGAAGATTAATGAAAGCATGGGTTTATTCCTTCCCATCAAACGTGCAGGTGAAGTAAATTACGCTGTGTGGGAAGAAGGGAAAGAGGTTTCCCTTGAGACCCTAAAGACGGTTAAATCCCCCAAGAATGCATTCTTCCCTCAAACGGAAAATATGATGAAGTTTAAGACGGAAGAGGGCAATTTGCAGGTTATTGACGTTCGTGAAAAATTGAGCGAAAAAATCGAAGCAAGACCCTTCGTTCTCTTTGGGGTAAAGGCTTGTGATTACAAGGCGATCGAGGTTCTTGATAAGGTATTTTTGGCGGATCCCGTGGATACCTATTATCAAATGAGAAGAGAGGGCTCGACGATTGTTACGCTCGCTTGTTCTCGTCCTGAAGAAAGCTGTTTCTGTAAAGCTTTCGGTGTAGATGCAACCTCGCCCCTTGGTGACGTTACCACTTGGATGGATGAAGCTTACCTTTATTGGCAGGCTAACACCGAAAAAGGTGAAAAGCTTACCGCTTTGGTAAATGAATTGTTAGAAGAAGGCGGCGAAGCAGAAGTAGCAGCTCAAAAAGAAGCTACTGCTGCTATTATGGACAAATTGCCGTATTCTAACCTTAATTTGAGTAAATTTAAGCCTGAAAACTTGAACGAATTGTTCAACGCGGCAGAATGGGAAGAATTGAGCGAGGCTTGCCTTGGCTGCGGTACTTGTACCTTTGTATGTCCTACTTGTCAATGTTTCGATATTCGTGATATCAAGACGAAAGAAGGAGTGTTGCGTTATCGTTGTTGGGATTCCTGTATGTATTCCGACTTTACCCTGATGGCGCATGGCAACAGCCGTAACACACAAATGCAACGGTTCCGTCAAAGATTTATTCACAAGCTTGTTTACTATCCTTCGCAAAACGATGGTATGTATTCGTGTGTAGGTTGCGGACGTTGTTTGAATAAGTGTCCTCAAAACTTGAACATTGTCAAAGTAATTAAAACGTTGGGAGGGAAAAACAATGATTAATGAAACTTTAATTCCTAAAGTTGGCGTTGTAACGGATATTCGTAAAGATACTCCCGACGTAAAAACTTTCCGTGTAGTAGGGTTAGACGGTAAAAAGTTGTTCCAGCATATGCCTGGCCAGTGCGCGATGGTTTCTATCCCTGGTGTCGGTGAATGTATGTTCTCGATTACCTCTTCGCCTACAAATGAAGAATATATGGAATTCTCCATCAAAAAGTGCGGTTGCGTTACCGAAGTATTGCATGCTTTAGAGGTTGGCGCACAGTTGACCGTTCGTGGCCC
>JAFVQP010000080.1 GCA_017504735.1 Clostridia bacterium
AATGGTGACTTCACCCGTATAAACAGTATCCCCCTTCGTTGCGGTAATCGTTACAAATACGTCGGAGAATTCGTTTTGCACAAACGTAAAGCCGTTGACGTCCAAATCAATTTCATTCAATTCGTCGTCCAAATACTTTGCCGTCATCGTATAGGTCGTACCTTCTTCCTTGGTAAAATACGGCTCAAAATCATATTCCACGCCCAATCTTACGGCAGGAATTTCGTCCTCTTCAGCAAAAACGATTTCTTGGCTTCCCTCGTAAATATGTAAATCGATACAGGAAGCAAAACCAATCGCTGAAAGCACCAATACCAAAGCAATCAATAACGATTTGATCTTTTTCATTTTATTTCCCCTTTTAGTTAGTTAAGTTTATCAAGTGCTTTTATCGCTTCGTCCTCGTCATTGTAAAGTTTATCTAAAAGTTGTAATAACTCAGACCGCGTTGCCTTAAATTCCTTGGAGTCTACTTTAGGGACTACACCTTTATAAAGTCTCGAATAGAAATTTTCAAGAATTTGGTCGCTGTCATAAGACGTTCCCTGCGATGCATTAAGTTCTTGAAGCTTTTGATTAAACATCCATAAATACTCATAATCCTCATTCCCCTCACGGATAGATTCTAAACGCAAGGTAGAAATGGGCGTATTCAATGCATACGCGCTACCGGGATAAATCAAATGTCCGTCGCCGTTTGCCTTTTCAAAGGTGTTGGGGTCATTCCAAATATCTCTTATCGTGTATTTGCCGCCGCCCGAAAAGCTAAGGCACTTATACCAGAAATTCACCGACCAATAAATATGTCCCGAGATCTTGTAATCGTACTTCATCCATTCCATCACACGCGTGGAAATCAAATTGTCGTCAAGCTGATAGGACGGGAAAGGATTTTCAGGCTCGACACAGTTATACCACCAGAAATCCTCTCCGTTCATTCTGCCCGTGCTATCCAAACGCTCCTGCGTCCAATTGAGGAAATTTTGCGAATGAAATTCACTGATATACGGACACCACGTTTGTATGCCGCCCGTCGTATCGTCCCCTTCAAATAAGGATTCGGTCACCTTAGGGGTAATTGTAACAACGTGCTTCAACGCCACCAAGCTTTCTTGTAAATCGGGATAAGCGTTCAATAAATCCTTCACTTGGTTTTTCGCGTCGATAATCGCTTTATCGCACAATTTTACCTGTTCTGCTTGCTCATCGCGCGGCTCGTCAATGATATTGCCTGCGTAGATATACGCCTTTTTGAAAAGGTCCGTCGTCGCATCCCCGTTTTCACGCAAAGCGATATTTTTATTGACCATCGACGTCAAGAGCTGTACAAGCATATCTTCATCGATAATGCTGTATTCTTCACCATTCGCCGTAACAGGATTACAAGGCAAGGCATAACCAGACACAATGCCGTTGTTTGCATACTCTACCAAAGCCGTTGCATACGCATCGGTATCCTCAGGACAATATGCGATACCCAAATCGCACCCCTCGAAAGGTATATATGCGGGCGTGATGCGTTTATTGGCAAGATACCAATAATAATCGCTGTACGTATCTTCCGTAATTTTATCCCCTTCGCCGTACTTAATGTAATGATACCAAAGCCCGAACGAATTTACGTTGTGCATTTCTTCGGGCATATTGACGTTATACACGTGCAGCTTTAAAGGAATTTCCGTTTCTTCCCCATTCACGGTCAAGGTGACCTTCGCTTCATAGTCGCCGCTTGCTGCATCTTCAGGTACGTTTACGTTAAACCAAATGCCCTGATTGTTGCCCGATTGAATTTTATTTTCTTTTTTCTTAACACATCTGTCGATGGGAATCAACGCATCAGGGTAAAAACCGACGTACATATTCGCCGTTCTAGGATTTTCCACTGACGGTTTTTTTGTTTCAATGTATTTCTCCGCAAAAATTTCGATATTCTTGCTAGAAATCGTTTTATTCCCCGAAGAAACCAAATCGCCAACCGTCACGTTAAAAGCGGAAACGTCTTCTTTCGCCGTAATCATAAGCTGTATCGATTCCGTTTCTCCCTTTAACGCTTCCATCGACAAATCCAACGCCGCGTTTGCAGGGATTTCATCATCAATCATATAACTGATTGTGTTTTCCGCGCTCCACAAAGTCACAGCATCCGTTTTTACCGAGGTTTCACTGTCGCCGCCTAAAAAACTGCACGAAGAAAAGGCAGAGGCGGCAAACAATGCGACAAATAATAAGCTTGTTGTTTTTTTAGCGTTCATTATAAAACTCCCATTTGTGCCAAAACGGTATCCCATTTGTCTTCGTAATGTGCAATATCTTGGTCGTAAATACTCTTTGCGGTCGTCTTCGTCTGCGTGAACAGATATTCATAGGGATGTGTAAAACCTTCAAAGTTGCGTACCTTACCGTAGATGAACATATTGTAGTTATTAGGAATAGGCAAAACCAACGAATCGGGATTGTTAAAGCAATCAATACGCATCTTTGCCGTGTTGGAAAGGCTGCTATACAACATAGGATTCTTTACCTTTACGTCGTATTTATAGAACATACCCGAACCATCCGTCTTTTCGGTGTAGATTTCATTTGCCTTATCCGTTGCCAAATATTTCAAGAAGTCCTTTGCCAAATCCATATTCTTCGCATAGGAAGGAATTACTGCGGTGTGGTAGTTACCAACCGAGTACAAGATATTGCGCGCTTCTTTGATGACTTTGAAATCCTCTGCGCTAACGCCAGTGTAGCTGGTTTCACCCTTATCCACTGCACGGAC
>JAFVQP010000081.1 GCA_017504735.1 Clostridia bacterium
ATGAGAGCAAGATCAAGGCACAAAAATGTCAATAGTCTATAATACTTATAGGAATAAAATTTACAATCATTTATTGTTCAATGATAACGGTATTCGAGTTATCGTGTAAACGAATCAACTCCGTTTCCGCAACCGATTGATCAAACGTCCACGACACGTCTTTCATATATACCTTTAACGTTTCTTCCTTGCCTGCCGTAGGCACCGCAGCCTCTTTCAAGTCGGTAAATTTCACGTTATCCAAGGTAAGCGTACCCCAACGCGTACCGCATTGTAAAGGATTTTGATCCGCCATGTAGAAGAACAAACCCTTGATATTTTCAAATACGCAGTTCTTAAAATGCAGATCAGAAGGTGCATAAAGATAATTCGTACTAGAGAAAAATTCCACCATCCATAAACTGTTGTGTCTACCCTGTTCACGAGGCAGTTCGTCGTTTTTACCCTTCACAACCGTCATACGGTGAGGATAATACCCAGGACCGTATGCGTAGCAATCCTCTACGCGAACGTTTACCCCGCCCATACGGAAAAGGTTGCACGAAGTATTCAAAATACAACGCTTTACCAGCAAATCCTTTACGTTGATACCTGCGATGCAATCGTCACCCGTTTTGAAAAGACAGTCCTCAATCAATGCATTTTCCGTGCAGTGTAAGTGAATCCCGTCCGAGCCGCCAAGGCAGGTCACACGACGCATTGTAAGATTGCGGCAGTTGTTCGCTTCGTGTAAGAAATTGCCGCTGTGCTGTGCTGTATATCCTTCAAACAACACATTTTTACAGCAAGTCAAAAAGACAATGTGCGGACCACGGTAATTTTCTTCCCCGTTGGGGTCAAAGCAGTTTCTACCGTCTAAAACCGAGCCAGGTTCACCGATAATAGAGATATTTTCTTCCCCGTATGCCGTAATCATTGCGCGGCGATAGGTGTCCCAGGTCTTTCCGTAATATTGCGTAATAAGTTCCATATCCGAACGCATTTCCACGTCTTCAGGAACCTCAAAAATTTCATAATCCTCACAATTGTCACTGCCGTATAATTTCGCACCGCGTTCTAAATACAGAGTCGTATTCGACCACATTCTAAGCGCTGCAATATAAAATTCCCCCTTAGGAACAACTACTATGCCACCCTCGTCCTTGCAAAGGTCAAGTACCGCTTGAATTTCTTTTGTTTGCAGTTCTGTGCAATTCAATTTCACACCATAATCGGTAAGGCAATATTTTTTCATAATGATTCCCCATAATTTTATTAAAAGATTTTTTTAGCGTACCCTAGTTATTAAGGTTTCCCTTATAAGGAAGTCTTTCCCTATTTAAAATGTGTTCAATTTTTCACGCAGATAAAAGTAAATGGGTACGGCGCTCCAGCCATGGCAAAGACTGCCCGCGTTGCCAAACGCAATCGCCCCGTCTATCGTTTCCCAAACGGTATTTCCGTCCTCTAACATTTTACCATATTCTCTGCGAATTTCCTCGTGAATCCATACCTGGTATGCCTCTTTGCTTGTTTTAAGCAATGCTTCATACTTAAAAATCTTCATACTCAACGAACAGTCAAGCAACGTACCATCCACAATTTTTTGACAAATCTCTTCGCTTTCCGACTGTGTTGTCAACCCTGCAAAAACCGCCAACGCATTTCCCAAAACAGTAAATTCGTCACCGTCGATGGTCATAGAATACAACCCTGTTTCTTGCTTGTAAAACGCCTTGCGCGTGGCTTGCTTAGCTTCTTCCAGCAATTTTTTATACGCAAATCTATTCCCAAGCCTTTCGTCTATTTCACGCAGATTTTCAAGCGCGAGAATAAATAGAAGGTTTACCATCAAATCTGGCAACCTCTTTTCTTCCTCTAAAAGCTGCCCATCCAAATGCGGGGACCAATCGTAAAAATTCCAGTGGTTTCGGCCTTCAAAACGCCACACCAAACCGTCCTTCCGATTTTTGATAAAGACATCCAAAACGGAAAGCAATTTTTCATAAACCTCTTCTCCAAGCGAAAGATCACCCGTGAATTGTAAATACTCCTTCACCTGCATAAAATAGTACAGAGAAAAAGAGGGAATGGTCAAATCCATGCCACAAGGGTAACATATCGAAAGCAAGCCGTCCTCACGCCTATCTTGGCTGATTAATTTGATGTTTGCGCGTGCGTATGCCGCATTGCCATTCTCAAATGCAAGATATCCGCAAAGCGCTTGATTGCGAGAATCGTACACGTAAAGACATTGCTCTCGCCACGGCGTATCCACGTAATGCTCCATCATGCAAAGCTTTAAGGTGTTTACGCAAGCATTGTAAATTTTTTGGTCAAGCGAATTTTGAAGCTGCAACGTTTTCTCCGTCACAGGATACACCTGCGGAAGCAAACCGATTTTTCTAAGCACTATGGGCGCCTCCGTTTGGATTTCTAAATACCGACAGCCCAAACGCAACATATAATGGGTAAATTCATTCACCCCTTGCTTTGCCACGTAGTCAAAACTAAAATCTCTGCCCGCAATCAAACGATTCACATGGCCGTCTTGCAGATACTCACCCCAAGCGATTGTAATCTTTTGCTCGATAGGTGAATCGAACGCAAGTGAAGGAAGACCCACAATTTCCCTGCCTAAATCAAGTATATAGCAATTGTTTTCACCCTGTACGAGGGTACCAGGTACGAGTTGAAGTACCTTCAACGGCTCTATGGGGCGAGGCGCAAACAAACATTTTTTATCCACCTCAACCGATTGAAAACAATCCTTTCCCGTGGTAATCCAATCATCCTCTTTCGTCGCATCATAGGAAAAACTAAGGCCAAGCTGGCTTGTGATACTCTTTTGCGCACCCTGCTGATAAGCCTTGCTATATCTTGCGCGTGTATTTACACCGCTTGCAAGCAAGGTTTCCCCCTTGGATTGCACCTCAAAAATAAGCCCTGCGCCCAACTTTATACTGCGCTGTGTATTGACCCCAAAATGCCAAACAAGCACAGCAATTTTATTTTTACCCGACTTCAAATAGGGGGTAATATCGATGGTATCATATACCTTGTACCACTCAAAATCCCCATATTGATTGCTAGAAACATATTCTCCATTTATAAACAGTGTGTAATCGCCATCGCAAGAAAGAAAACATTCTACCTTGCCTGTTTCCCATAAAAATTCGTCGTAAAACTCACCGTATGTATCGGGTTTTTCTTCCTTTGCAACCCAAATCCAGCGTGCATTCGCAAACGGCATACCCATCACCCTCTTTTAGTTTTCAGCCTTAATTTTATCGGCAACCTGCTTTGCGCAAATCCCAATCCCCTCGTTAGAAAGATGGAGTAGGTCCTCGCATATGTATTTGTTCACATCCTGCATAACGGTAGCATGCAAATCATTGATTTCAATACCCATGGCTTCAAGCTGAGGCACGATCAAAGCGTTGTAACGCTTAATCACCTCATTTTTGTTATATACATTTTCCTCGCGTACGGGCGTTGTCGTTGCAAAAATGACGCGTTTGCCAAGCGTTTTTAAAATTTTTGCCACACGCAACATATTTTCAACGTATTCCTGCTCACTGGTAAACGCTTCCCCGTCCTCAAATAAGCCCGTGGAGATATCCCACAAGCCATTATTCCAATGAATGACGTCACTCCCCTCGATTTGCGATTTCAAATCGAACAACATACGTAAGGTATATTTGACAAAACGGCAGTTGTCTGCAGGTTGAAAAACCTCGTATTCCTCGCCGAGTAATTCAGGCACCTTCGTTCCATACCCAATCAATCTAATAGAGTCACCCAATAGGGTTACTTTTTTCATAAAATCCTCCATATTCGCTTTAAATTATCCTGATTTTATCATAACATATTCATATAAGATTGTCAATGGCTTATTTGAAAAAATCCCCCGCCTATCACAAAAAAAAGCGGCGCTTTGCTAATGCGAAGCGCCACTTTTAATCAATACTACATTCCATCCCTCTTAATCAGGTAAAATTTCCCCAACCCCATTTAAGATATACTTCGGCTGATAAGGAAATTTTGACAAATCTTCTTGTTTGGTTACACCGCTTAACACCAAAACGGTATCAATGTTCGATTCAATGCCCGCAATGATATCCGTATCCATTCTATCCCCGATAAATGCAACGTCCGCGCTGTGACAATTTAACTGTTTCATTGCGTGTCGCAACATCAAAGGGTTCGGTTTTCCAACAAAATATGCCTTTTTCCCTGTCGCAATTTCAATCGGAGCAATCAAAGAGCCCGTTGCAGGCATAACACCCTTTTCCGTTACCCCTACGGTATCTGGATTTGCGCCGATAAGCTTTGCACCGTTTCTTACCAACTCGATGGCTTTTTCCAGCTTTTCAAAATTGTACGAACGAGTTTCTCCAAGTACTACGTAATCGGGATTGACGTCGTTCATATAGATTTTTTTGTCGTACATTGCCTTCGTCAACGCCGCTTCGCCTATAACGTATGCCGTACAGCCAGGCTTTTGCGTGCTTAAAAACTCGGCCGTCGCCATTGCGCTTGTGTAAAAATGGGCAGCGGATACTTCTAACCCCATACGGGCAAGCTTCATAGACAATTCATGCGGGGTACGTTCAGGACTATTTGTCAAAAAGATAAACTTCTTATCCTCTTTAATGAGCCAGTTAATAAATTCAAAAACACCGTCCAAAATTTTACTGCCGTGATAAATTACGCCGTCCATATCACAAATAAACGCCTTTTTGTTTTGAATTTCTTGCATATTTTTCACCTCGTTAAAAGTTACCGGTAACAATCAAATTCGCATCATCGCAAATATTCTCTACAAGAATATCCCCAAGCGCAACCGGCATTTTACATGTGATAGCGTTGATTTTCTTCATTACCTCGAAGATGGCGTCTTTCCTTACGGGTCTATCCGTCTTTACGGGAATCATCTCCCCGTTTTCCGCACGAACGGTAGAAGTCACCACACGCTTGGGACATACCACTTCCGCCTCGGCATATACTTTACCGCGGGGGCAACAGTTCCCCGTCAAAGACACCACTTTTTCATTTTCCAACTCTACGTCGATTTCACAACCAATGGGACATTCGATACAAGTCAACCTTCTTTTCATTCCTGCACCTCCAACGAAACCTCGATATTTCCGTCAATTTCACCCAACTTATTCTTCACGAGCATTAATGTTTCCATTTCCCCAGGCACGGCAATTTGTTTCTTCTTTTGCACCAAAATTTTATCACCGCACTTTGCCGTGATTGTACAATTTTTAAAGGTGTTCGTTACGCGGAAGAACAATTTCAAGTGTTCGTCCAAATTCTTATCCACCTTTTGCGGACACACGTACGATACGTTTTTACCATTCAAAACTTCAACGCAATTCTGGGTCGATTTTCCTTCCAAAACGTACTTCGCCGCATACCTGCCTGCCATCTCCGCCTCTTCCGACACAAAATCCACAAGGTCATGCACCTGCAAAACGTTACCGCAAGCAAAGATGCCTTCTTCGCTCGTTTCGCGAGTTTGGCTTACCACAGCGCCACGCGTTCTAGGGGATAACTCGACCCCAGCTTCCTTGGTAAGCTCGTTTTCAGGAATCAGCCCAACCGAGAATAAAACGGTGTCGCAGTCAAAGTGCATTTCCGTCCCTGCAATCGGTTTTTTATTTTCGTCCACCTTGGAAATGACTACGCCCGTCACGCGCTTTTCCCCTTCAATTTTTGTGATTGTATGATTGAGGTAAAGAGGAATATCAAAATCATCTAAGCATTGTGCAATATTACGTTTCAAACCGCTGGAATAAGGCATAATTTCGCATACAGCAAGCACCTTCGCCCCCTCTAAGGTCATTCGACGCGCCATGATAAGTCCGATGTCGCCAGAGCCTAAAATCACAACTCTTTCCCCAGGCATATACCCTTTGATATTGACGTATTTTTGCGCTGTACCTGCCGAGTAAATCCCTGCTGGACGCGTACCTGGTACGTTCAAAGCGCCACGGCTACGTTCTCTACAACCCATTGCCAATATCACTGCTTTTGCCTGCAACGTGAAGATACCATCCTTGATATTGATTGCCGTAATTTGCTTATCCTTCGTCAAGGAAAGAACGGTCGTCTCCGTCAAAACCTCGATTTTTCTTTCACGTACGCCTTGCACGAAACGAGCCGCATATTCGGGCCCCGTCAAGCTTTCCTTAAATCTTGTCAACCCAAAACCATTGTGAATACACTGGTTAAGGATACCGCCCATTTTGTCTTCGCGTTCTAAAACAAGAATATCTTGTACGCCGTTATCATAAGCGGAAATTGCCGCCGCTAAACCTGCAGGGCCTCCGCCAATTATTACGATATCGTAAGTATTTTTCATTTTGTCACCCCCGTCAAAAGATATGCACCTTTTCCGCTCTTTGTCACGTTCGTCAAAGACATGCCCCTCTCTTTTGCAATCAATTCCGCTACGAACGGCTGACAGAAACCCCCTTGACATCTGCCCATACCAGAGCGAGTTCTGCGCTTTACGCCATCAATATCCTTCGCAGGAGGATTTTCACGGATAGCACGTAAAATTTCCCCTTCCGTTACCTGTTCGCAACGGCAAACGATTTTACCGTAGGACGGGTCTTTTTTAATCATTTCATTTTTTTCTTTCATAGAAAGATGTTTGAAGAAGTAATCGGGTTTTCTCGTGCCGTTAAACCCTTCGTTTTTCGTCAGGGGCATTAAACCGCCAACCAACGTTTCCACAACGTATTTCGCAATGGCAGGGGAAGCCGTAAGGCCTGGTGACTCGATCCCTGCGCAATGGATAACCCCTTTTGCATTTTTACTTTCTTCAATGATGAAGTCGTGCTTATCCGAGTACGCTCGAATACCCGCAAACGACGTAATCGTGTTGAACAACGGAGGGTTTTTACACATTTGTTTCGCCTTTTTGATGACAAACGCCAAACCATCCGCACTCGTTTCCGTAGTATCCACGCCTTCGTCCGCTGTCGGTCCAAGCAAAATGTTATTGTCCACAGTCTGCGTTACAAGGATACCCTTACCGAGCTTGGTCGGAGTAAAGAACAACGTATGCGATACAAAATCACCGCTTTCTCTATCCAAAAGAATGTATTCGCCCTTTCGTGCGCCGATTTGAATATCGGAATCACCCACCATCTCTGCAATTTTACCGCTGCACAAGCCTGCGCAATTAATCACAAGCTTCGTTTCTACTTCTTGCCCATCATTCGACTTTATCAAATACCCGTTTTCCGTCTTCTCAATTGCGGAAACCTCAAAATCCGTGATGAGCTTGGCGCCGTTATCCATTGCATTGCCGATAGAAGCGATTGTCAACTCGTAAGGGCAAACGATACCGCCCGTAGGTGCGTATAATGCCGCAATTGCATCATTGGAAATATTTTTTTCCATTTCACGGAGCATGCGTTGATCAATGATGTCTAAGCCCTCTACGCCGTTTAATTCACCGCGCATTTTTAAGTCCTTCAACATTTTAAAGTCCTCTCCCGAAAAAGCAACGACCAAAGAACCATTACGGCGAAATTTAACCCCCAAATCAGAACAAACGCCTTCCATCATCTTGTTCCCTTCGACGTTAAACTTTGCTTTCAAGCTGCCTACTTTCGCATCATATCCTGCGTGTACAATGCCGCTATTTGCTTTGCTTGCACCCATCGATACGTCGCTTTCCTTTTCTAAAAGGCAAACGTTTAGGGTATATTTCGTCAATTCCCGCAAAATGAGTCCACCAACAACGCCGCCGCCGATTACAATTACATCAAACATTTTACACCTCGTTTTTACTTGACTTCTTTGTCTATTTTTATTATACTAAAAATAGCAAAATAAGCAACTAAATTATTCTACAGTAGCATTTTGGCAATAAAAATGGGCAAATATGCAATTTTTATTGCGCATTTTAATCAAAACAAGCAAAAGTTATGAAAGAAACAAAAGAAAAACAAATTCTGGAAATTTTACAAACCCAAGAATATGCAACCGTCCTCGATTTGGCCAGTATTTTATCCACAAGCACCTCTACCATCCGCAGGATGTTGGAAGCGCTACAATCAAAGGGGTTGGTAACCCGCACGCACGGCGGGGTAAAACTCAATGGTGAAAATGCATTTTCGCCAAGTTTTTCTTTTCGCATTCACCAAAACAGTTTCGAAAAGAAAAAGATGGCTTTGGCGGCAATCAAACTCATTAAAAACGGGGACGTAATTTTTATAGACGGATCCACCTCTGCTTTTTATATCGCAGATTATTTGAAAGAATTTCAAAATATTCGCGTAATCACAAATGGTATTGATACATTGTCACTATTATCTAAAAATAATATCCTTGCCTACTCTACTGGAGGACAGATTTCCAGCGAAAACCCTTCCGTATTGGTTGGACGATACGCCGAAGACTTAATCGGCAACTTCCACGCTGATATCGCCTTTTTCTCTGCGCAATCAATGGATAGCAACGGTGAAATTTACGATTGCTTTGAAGACGAAAACTTTTTGCGCCGCGCGATGATAAAAAATGCCAAAGTAAAAGTATTTCTTTGCGACGCAACCAAAATCGGTAAAACCTCCCCATACCATCTTTGCTCCGCCAAAGACGTCGACTATATCGTCAGCAATCAATCGTTGCCCGACTTTGTACCCATTGAAAAATCTCTAACCTTATAAGTAAAATGAAGCACCCAGGTATGCGTTGAACATACAACAGGGGGCTTTTTATCTGTTAGCCAAATTGTTCTACGTTGTCATACTTGCTTTTTGCGGTTGCGTAATCTACCCTATACCCCAATAACCATTTCCACACCTCAGGGTTGCGGAAGGTGTCCGTCCAAGCATTGTGCAAACCGCCTTCATAGATGGTCAATTTTGCCTCGCCGCCATTTGCGTTGACGGCATCCACCACTTTACGGCTCTCTTCGCAAAATACTACCTCATCTTTCTCCCCGAGCGCAACCTTGGCTGTGCTATTACATAAAAAAGACGAGCGCCGCATAAACACTCGCCTTGTCATAGAATTTTACACCGTAAAAAATTCCTTATAAAGTTGTTCAACGATTTGAAGATGTTTTTCCATAAATATGGTAGGCCAATCTAAGACATGCATCCCTATAAACACAGAAACCTCTCGTTTGGGATCGACCATAACGTACGAACCTGCCGCACCGTCCCAGCCAAACTCACCTTTTTCAAGCCCCCACGCTGTATCCTTATTGCGTATTCTTACCCCCAAACCATAATCATAATCGTCGCCTTGGATACAGGTAAATGCATTATTCAACGATAACCCATCTAATTGCTTGCTGCACAACAACGCCACCGTTTCTTTCTTAATCACTTGGTAACCGTTTTTCCCTGTACCGCCGCAAGCCAATGCCTCCGCAAAAAGGCTGTAATCTTCTACCGTTGACGACAACCCTGCCCCGCCGCTTTCATATGCTTTTGTGGGCAATAACAGCTTACCATTCTCATCCAAGTAAATTCCACCTGTAGGCGATGCCGCATACACGTCAAATACCCCTTGTTCGCTATTATCAAAATAGGAATTGCACATACCAAGAGGCTCAAAAATGGCTTCTTTTATATATACGGAAAAGCGTTTTCCCGTTACCACTTCTATCACCGCCGCTAAGACGTCATGGCAAAGGCTATACTGAAATCTTTCCCCAGGGAAAAAGGAAAGGGGCGTTTCAACAAATTTCGGTATAAAATCCCTTAAAACCGCTTTCCCATTACTCTCGTTTGCAAGCTTTATGATAGGTTCCGTCTTAAGGTTATACGTAAAGCCAGCCGTCATAGTAAACAGGTGACGAATTGTCATCGCCTGTCCGACCGTCCGTTTTTCGCCGTTTTCTTCCAATATAAAAGCGTTTTCAATTTCAGGTAAATATTGACAAACCTTATCCTCTAGCGAAATTTTCCCCGCTTCTACCAAGCGTAAAGCCACAACCGCTGTAATCACTTTACTGCAAGAATACATATACAGTTGCTCTTTTCCCGTAACCCCATCTCCAGAAAGATAACGGAAAATGGTTTTATGTTTTTCCTTACAAATCACGTCTATGTACGTAAGACCTGTCTCTTTTCGAAGTTGTTCGATAAATTTTTGTATCTTCATATATTCCTCGTTAATCTCTAATAATGTTTCCAAAGATGAGGATACCCTCCAGGTAAGGGTGACTTTCCTCATCAAATCACACAACGGATTCCCGTTATAGCTACATCTTTAAAGCAATCAACCTGCTGTTAATAACAAAAGATGCTATCCTTATTTAAATAAATCTTTTATCGTGAATTCTTATTTTTCTACTACGTTTACCGTCAATATTGCAGTAGCGTTTTGATTTTCGTAGGTCGCGAGGATTGAAATCGTTGTCGTCCCCGCTTTTTCACCAACCACTTTATCCCCTTCAACGTGAGCGATATCCGTTTACGCGATTTCATATTCCACCTGCGCATTATTGATGACGGAATCACCCAACTTTATAGTTGCATTGATAGCAAGCGAATCGCCTACGTACAGCGTAACGAATTCTTCCGCATACGGTAAGGAAATGGACAACAGCGGTTTCGCCTGCGGTGCGACAATTTTCACCAAGCACATAGCCCTTTCTCCCGCAAATTCCGCATAGCAAATGGTTTCCCCTTCTGCCAATGCCGTAATTAAGCCATCATTAGAAACCGTTGCCAAATTCTCGTCGCGAATCGACCAAAAAACAAATACGTTTTTCTTTGACGTCTCAATTTCCGCCTTCACCGAATTCCCAAGTGCCAAAGTAATTTCATTCTGCACAAATGCAATGGCGCTATAAGCTTATTTTAATCGGCTAAATACTTTTTGAGAAAAGACACCGCCTTGGCAATATCCTTCTCGGGATTATCTCCACATTCACGCTCAATCGTCAAAAAGCCGTCGTAGCCGATTTCCTTTAATGCTTTCAGGTAATTATCCCAATCCACGTCGCCCTCGCCAAGCGGAAGTTCCTTAAACCCCTCGCAAGCATTAAGCGCGTCTACGCCGCCAACAGCAAAAGCATGATACACATCCATAGGATTTTGATTTTTGTTCAACATTCTGCCGTCCTTTGCATGTGTATGCACGATATAATCTTTCAGCAGATATACCGCTTCTACCGCGTCTTGTCCCGTTACCATTGTAAAGTTGGCAGGGTCTAAATTCACGCCAACGCCGCCTTTGGTATCTTCTATAAACGACAATAAAGTTTTCGCCTTTTCGGGACCCGTTTCTATTGCAAGCGTTACACCCTTTTCCTTAGCGTAAATTCCGCACTCCGTCAACGCTGTAAGCATAACCCTATATCTCGGGTGGCTCTTTTCTTCGGGGATAACCCCGATATGAGTAGTAAC
>JAFVQP010000082.1 GCA_017504735.1 Clostridia bacterium
CGGTACGACCGTAGATAAAGTTTTGTTTGAAAAGGGTTGCGAATTGCCTTCCTATGACATGGTTGCAAGCGCAAGCGCAGGTCACATTGTTCACGTTTTGACGGAAGACTTTATGCTTAGCAGCAACGACATGAGCAATGCGAACTGGGCAGTGGACTGGACGAGACAGTACAAAGTAACCTTCAACGGCGAAAACGCGATGTACGTTAACCCAAATTCCACGGTGGAATATCCTATGGATTTGAGTGAAACGAAAGAAGAAACAGATACGTATTACTACATCTATAATTGGTATTTGAACGGTGAAATTTACGATTTCAGCACGCCTATTACCAGTGATATTAACTTAACCTCTGACGGTTCGTTTACCGCGGTGGCAAAACCTGTCTTCTACAAAGTGGCTTTCGACCCGAACAACGGCTATATAGAAACGACAGTGACGGTTGGTGGCGGCGAGTTGGTAACCCCTCTCGAAGCTCCTGAAAAAACAGGTAATGGATTCAAATACGAATTCCTCGGATGGTACCATAATGGCGAATTGTTTGATTTCAATACGCCCATCGAAGAGGATATTTCCTTGGTGGCGGTATATCGTGAAACCAAACTGTTGGTTATTTCCGATTTGTATGATGGAAGTTATGCCGATGAAATTTTAAAAACGGGTGAAATTAAGGTAGAAAGCCCTACGGCGAATAGAGTAAGCACTTGGCCGGTAGGTTGCTACGTGGATCAGGCGACATATCCTAACTTTGAATTGGCATTTGATTTCGTATATGATGAAAAGGCCGCTGGTTACTCGACGTTTACCATTCAGTTGAAAGCGGATACGGATAGAGTAAATAATACGGAATTCTTCGTTGGCTGGAAGATTTGGTTTACCCGTGACGGCGCTAGCCTGTATTTCCAATATTTGAATTACAACCCCAATGGTGAAAATGGTGATGTGAGAAATGCATTTGCTGCTTGGGATAGCGGCGCGCATTTGACACCAAATACGACTTATTCGGCAAAGATTGGCTACAAAGTATTGGATGCGGCAACGGGCAAGGTGGAAATGTGCATCACCCTCGGCGAGTGGAGCAATAGCATCGTTTACGAATTGGGCGCGGAATATTTTGCAAATTATTCCTCTCAAAATATTGTATTGTTCAGCGCGGAATCGAGCGGCGGCGAAGCAAACGTAACGCTTGGCGATCCTGGTTTAATCGGGAAAGCGCGCCAAGATATCACCTTTATGGACGGTGATACTACATATGCAACCGATTTGACCAACCAAATCGTATTGCCTGCGATTCCTTCCAAGAAGGCGGATAACGGATTGATGCAGGTATTTGTCGGTTGGACGACGGATGCTTCGTTTGGTGATGGTTATCAATTATATCCTGCAGGATATAAATTGCAGTTGGATGCCGAAACCACGTTATACGCGGTATGGATTGGTTTTGAAATGCAGGACGGCGCGGCGGTGCGTTTGGCACCCAACAGCAGCGGTATCCGTTTCTTGGTGGATATTGACGATGCGGGTTATCAAACGGGCGTTAGCCTCGGGTTAATTGCGGATATCGGTACGATCCTCGTGCCTACAAACTATCTTGCGAACACGGATTTTGTACATGGCAATTTCCCTAGCGGTTACTATTCAGAGGTAACCAAGGCGAAAACGGAGCTTGCAGGTAACAATTGGAAGTGGACGGGAGAAAACGGCGTTAAAACGTATGCGGCGGCATTTGTCGGCCTCGAAGCAGAACAATATGCGCGTGTATTCTCGGCGCGTGGGTTCTTGAAAGTAAACTTTACGACCGGCGTGGGCTACGTATATACCGATTACGTGGAAGAAAATAACGCAAGAAGTATCTACGAAGTTGCTACAAGCGCCTATAATGATACGGAAGCGGATTATAAAAATAACGCAGTAATTTTGGGCTACGTAAACAGCGTTTTGGATATCGTTTTGGATGCAAACCATGGTTTGACGAAAAATGAAAACAGCGTAGGCATGTACGAGATTACCAGCACTGTAGACACGGATAAGTATATCTTTACCGTGAGTGTTGACAACGCAACGGAAGCGTCGATAAAAACGGTTATCATCAATGGTGTGCGCTTGGTGGAAGGCTACGATAAAAATATTGTGATTGGCGATTTTGTCTATGCCGTTAAAGATTATACGCTTAGTGACGATGGTAAGACGATACAGTTCGTCCTTGGCGCGGCGGAAACGGTGGATGGAAAACAGAGCGATGGATTGGTATATTTCCAAAGCTCGGATGAAGATTTAAACTTCTTCTTGAATGATTACGTGAAACGTCACGCAGGTAACATTTACGAAAACGGCGTTGACCAAAAGGTAAACAGCGTAGCGGCAGGTAATGACGCACAAGAATTCTTCTGGCAGGAATGGTTCTCGTTGGCATATTATCCCATTAGCAATTTACAAGACGGCAGTGATGCACGTATTGTGGGCATGAGAGAAAAACTTTCGGGCGTACCTGTGGATGATTACGGCTACGTATGGCAAAATACGGATGCTGTCCGCGACGTAAATTCGACGTTGTCAACAGGTGAGCACCGTATGGGCTGGCCCTTCCCGACCTCGAAGAATACGGAATATACGCAATCGCAAAAATATTTGTGGTACACGCATACCTATGACAGTTCCTATTCGACCAGTTGGGATTTCAATGGTGCAGATCGTTTGAACGGTTGGACGAGTAACATAGGGGCAAGCGTTGCAAACGGGATGCTTTCCGCAAACGTAAGCAACAAAACGGGGGATATTACCTTTACCTCTCCCACGTTGAATACTTCGCATACGCAAAATAGCCCTAGCACGAGCGACTGGGATAATTGGACGCATACCACGACCTGTATGTTTGCATACTATACGCCTTTGCTTGAACTTGACGTGCGTATGGATAATGCAAACGGTGTAGAGGATATCGTGGTAGAATATACCTCGAAGAAGGGTTCGGGCAGTGTATCCGTCAATGAAAAAAGCATTCATCAAGTATCCTTATGAAGGGAAGTACGAACATATGTTGTTCTTACCTATGTACGCGGAAGCAAACTGGGGGGATGACAAGGATACGTACATCACTTCTATTACGGTGAAAATCGTTATGAAGAGCGGTCAATCGATGACGGGTAACGTAGGTATGAGCTACGTGCGTGGCGCATTTGATACCCGCCATACCGACAACGTTACTATGTTGGTATCCTCGCTTCGTCAGGATTATGATTATACGGGCGATTTGGATTACTTGAAGGCAAACATTACCCGCGCAAGAAAGGGTGTAAACTTCTTGATGCAGGCATATGATGCGGATAGAGGTTTGATCCGTTCCGATTACTTGGTTGGTCACGATTCGGATAAATCGACCGGCAAATATGTAACGGATAACGCAAGCTCGCTCGGTAATGGTTACTGGGATATTTCCTTCATGCCCGAATACGATTTCCACACCAACACCTATTTCTACATGGCGCTTAGCGACCTTGCATATTTGGAAGGTGTTTTGGAAAGAGAAGGTAACGTAGATAAGGCGGCGGCAACCATTTTGACCGCGAATAGAGATTGCGTACGTGGTACCAGCGCGTATAACTATAACTCTGCAAGTTTGAGCGCTCTTGCCGATACGGTAAAAGAGGCTTTGCAGGCGGATAAAAACGATAGCACGCATACTGGTTTCTGGGATGCAGAAAAAGGTCGTTTCGTAGCAGGTTACAGCGAAAAAGAAGGTAGATGGTACGATTACGGTTACGTTGCGTGGAATATGGAAGCCGCATACTACGGCGTGGCAACGGAAGAACAATCCAAGTTGATTATGGATTGGGTAAGCGGTGAACGCATTGTTGCGGGCGATACCTCGACAGGGGAAGATATTTACTTCTTCGAACTGGCGCCTCGTACCAACACGTATCAGGGTAGCAGTTCCACGGATATGTCCATCTACACAGGTATTTATGTGGAACGCAATGATTTAATTTACGGCGTGACGCAGGTTCAAAACGGCGGTGCAATTATGTACACCAGCTACTACGATTTGATGAATCGTCTTGAGGTTTATGGCGCGGATAATGCGTATGAGCGTTTGCAGGCAATTCAAGCGTGGTATATGGACATCTACGAATACTACACGACGGAAAACGCAGGCGCAAGCCCTGACAACTTCTACTGGGATTACTATGAAAATAGTCAATGGGATTCCGATGGAAATGGCGAGGGTGAATACTGGAAAATCCAAAACGGTATCAAGGGCATGAATAAATATAACGATGGTGGTGGTATCATCGGTATTGACGGTGAATTCCTCGAATCCATCCTGCCTATGGCATCGATTTATTACGGTTTCTTCGGTATTGACGTTTTGGATAACAACGTTTTACAAATTGCCCCGAAACTTCCTGGCGTTTTGGAATACTGGACGACGGAAAACCTTACCTTCTGTGACGTGAAGTATGATTTGACCATCCGTAATAATGCATTACAACTCTCTTCGATTAGCGCGGAAGAAGCGGCGAAAGGATTGTCTATGCAGGTGGTATTTGATGCGCCTTTAGACGATTACAAGGTATATGTGAACGGTTTCGTTTTAGATGAAAGCAAGTACACGGTTGAAGGCGGTAAGATTTATATCAACGTTGCGTTGGATAACGTAATCGTTGAGGTGAGATAAGGAGAAATGACGATGAAAAAGGTATATGAAAATATAGCCATTGATTTGGTATTCTTCTGTGAAATGGATATTGTGCGTACTTCGCAAAACGATAACATAGAATCCATCCCTAACTTCCCTGAAGACTTTGTAGGTTAAAAACTGTAAGATTGTGCGATCGCGTCGAGCGGTCGCACAATTTATTTATACGGAAAAACAGGGAAAAAGCTAATTTTTGCAAAAAAGATATTGCAATATTGATTAAAATATGATATAATTTAATCAAAGGAGTATCTGGATATGATAGCGAAAGGGATTTATTTGCCTGAGGCAGACGTTGCAAAACAAATTTACATAAAAGAAGACCCTGAATTGGCTAGCATTGGGCATTTTCATGAGGGGATTGAACTGGTTGCCATTTTAGAAGGGGAAGTAGAAGCGTACAGTTTATTGCGTAAGGAAACGCTACGGGCGGGGGAGATCTTCTTTGCGGACAGCTTTGAATGTCACCATTATCAAAATATTACCCCCAAAATTACGGCAATCGTTATCGTACTTAGCAGTGCATATACGGGTTTGTTCCGTGAATTGTACGCGCAAAAGACCTTTCCTTCTTTCATGAAGGATAAGGGGAAAAACGAAGGGATTATTTCGCTGATGAAGCAATGGTTGCAGGAAGAAAACAAAACGTTTATACGCAACGTTGGATATTGCAATTTATTACTCTCTGAAATGGTAAGTAGTTACGATTTGGAAAACCGTGAGGAGAAAAAAGATAAAAACGTCAGCTTGAAATTGTTGAAATATATCAACGAGCATTATACAGAAGATATTTCTTTGACGACGGTGGCAAAAGACATCGGGTATAGCAAAGAATATTGTTCGAAAATCTTTTCCGAGGTGGTAGGGATGGGTTTTCGTGAATATCTCAACTTTTTGCGGCTCCGCAAAGCGGAGGAGTATTTTTCCGCTAAAAAGGATTTGAAGATGACTACCACCGAAATTGTGTATAAATGCGGATTTAACAGTATGGCGACCTTTTATCGCGCGCAAAAGGCGCTAAAAGGCAAAAATGCTAATATTTGATACACTTTTCCCATAAAATAATATTGATTTGAAACAATATAAGGTATATCATAGATACAAGAATAATTATATAACACATAGATAATAAAACTTTAGGAGATAGAAGAAGTTATGGAAAAGAAAATCGTTACCGTGTCTATTATTGGTTTGGGCGGTAGAGGTGGCGAAGCGTACGGACGCTACTTGATGACATTGCAAGACAAATTTAAGATTACGCATATTTGCGATATCAATCCCGTTCGTTTGCAAAAATACAGCGAAGCCTTTGGCGTAGCGAAAGAAAACTGTTTTGACAGCGAGGATGCTTTTTTCGAAAAGAAATTAAGCGACGTATTGTTTATCACCACGCAGGATAGAATGCACGTACGTATGGCGAAGAAAGCGTTGATGCTTGGTTATGACATCGTATTGGAAAAACCCATTTCCGACGACGCGGAAGAGTTGCGTGAATTGTCCCGATTGGCGCACGAGAAACAAAGAAAAATCATGGTATGCCACGTATTAAGATATACGGTAACCATGAGAAAGCTGAAGGAAATTTTAAACAGCGGCGCAATTGGGAAATTGGTTTCTATCGACCACACCGAAAACGTAGTATATTGGCATGAAGCACACTCCTATGTAAGAGGAAACTGGAGAAATAGAAAACTTGCTACCCCGATGATTATGGCAAAATGCTGTCACGACCTTGACTTGTTGCAGGATTTCGTGGGTAGCAAATGTAAATCGGTTGCGTCGATGGGTAGCCTTGCATACTTTAAGCCAGAATTTAAACCCGAAGGCGCGGCGGATAGATGCGTAAACTGTAAGTACGTAGACAGCTGTGCCTACAGTGCAAAGAACGTTTACATACAGATGTGGAATAACGTAGGGAAGCCTATCAATACCTTCCCGTTCAATTTGATTATCGACGCATATCCTACGACGGAAGAAGCGTTGATGGAAGCGATTACGACCGGCCCTTACGGCAGATGTGTCTTTGCTTGCGACAACGACGTTGTGGACAACCAAACGGTGATTATGCAATTTGAAAACGGCGTTACGGCTACGTTGAAGATGGAAGCGTTTGTAAAGAACGGCGGCAGAGATATTCGTTTCTTCGGTACGGAGGCAGAGCTTGAGTTGTGCGAAGATAAGGGCACGATTACGTTAAAACGTTACAACGGTCCCGATACCGTTTGGAAGATTACCGATTTGACGGACGACTTGGAAGGCCATGGCGGCGGCGACCACCGTATGATTGATGAATTGTACGACATTATGACAGGGAAAACCCCTCAAGTGGCAACGTCTATTGACGAATCGATTGAAAGCCACTACATGGCGCTTGCGGCAGAAGAATCCCGCTTGGCAGGCGGCGCATTGATTCAGATCGAACAATATCGTTAAAAATCAAAGCGTACAATGTAAAAAAAGATGAGGAGGGAATGGATGAGGAACTTTTTACGAAAGATGCTTGTAGGCATTGTTTCCATGTTGTGTCTTGCGTTTGTTTGCCTTGGTGTCAACGTTTTTACCATTGCGCAAGCGGAAGATACGCAGGTTATTTCTTCATCGGTCAATCAAATAGAGGTTTTCCCTAATGATAAGACGGTTATCTTTCATTTGAGCGAAGCGGATTATATTACCTCGCCTTTGCCCAATGAGATTACTGACGTGTCGCAGTATAAATGGACAGATTTTTTATTGTATAGAGATAGGGAAAATTACAACGTATATAACGCTGGGTTGGAAACCCGTTTGAATGAATATAATTATTTAGACAATATCTTTATCGATGGCGTTGCGTTGAGGGAATATTCCCACTTCTTGATGGCGAATAAATTTCAACGTGTAAATGGATTGGGTATTTCCTTTTCGGATGACGTTTTGACCAATGCAACGGAAATTGAAATCAAGGCAGGTTGTACGTTGCCTACCCTCGCTCGTTCGTATTTCGGATTGACGGAAAAATCGCAAATCCTCATGGAAGAAGACACGTTATTCCGCAATAATGACGGGGTGTGGACGAGAATCTATCGTTTTGACGGATACGAACTTGGTGTGGAATACGATGCTACCGAGCAATATCTGTACAAGAGAAACCCCGATGGCAATTACAAAGGGCATATGGAAGCGCCTACCTGTGAATTCACCAATGCAATGTTCAAGGAAGAAGCGTTGGGGGTAGAGGGTTACGATGCAGGATATGCGTTGGTTTCCTCGCCTGCAACGGAGAAGGGCAACCTTCTCATCGTTGAATTTGTAAACCCGATTGACACCAGCGTATTTGGGACAATTCACCTGGATATGTACGTACATAGAAATAGGTCGATGGTTACCTATAACGCAAGTGGTGTCACCGAGGATAGCTTGGGTGAAAAGTTAGAGATGTTCAACGTCGTGCCTAGTAAATGGGTTAGGGTATCCTTACTTTCCGCTTTGTACGCGGATGAAAATGGTATGGTAGATACCCTCGTGTTCCAATTTACCAACGATGGCGATGAAGATTCGACCTGGAATCAGGTATGTATCGGTAGATTTTCCTTAGGGGAAAGCTCCGTCGAAGGCTTGGTATATGAGAAATCGCTTTTGATGGACGAGCAGGAAGATTACTACGATTTCATCTTCCGTTTCAACAAGAAAGGGGAATTCCTCAACGAATGGTTGGATACCTCGAAGGTTTTGTTCAACGGGTTAAGCATTGACGAAATCAATGCGGACGGCGCGTATGCAACGGCGAAATGGGTAAGCATCCAAGGGATTTACCAAATCAACCTGCGATTGTTGAAAACCTATACGGGTGAAGCGCAGGTAAAAAATGCCGAATACGAATATTCGGGCAACAAAATGTCGGTGTTGAAAGGTTTGACCTTCCCCAACGGCGACGTGTTGGACAAGAGTTATACCTATAACTGCTACCGTACCTTTACCGACAACGGCGTATTTGAAAATGAAGTTTTCATTAGTAGCGAAGCGGACGTGCAGTATGCGGAAACGCAAGCAGAAAACGTTACGTGGGAACTCAACTCGGATGGCAACCTGCGCATTTCTGTGCGCTTTGATAAAATGATTACTACAAAGGCATTGTTCCACACCTGTGAATTGGAAGCTTGGCGACAAGCATTGTTGGAACCGCAGGACAGATACGAACACGATTTTACCGAGATATTTGTAAAAGGCGGTTATAAATCCTCTTTGATGGACAGCGTTGTTATCAACGGTTTGTCGATTGGGGATATTCACGCGAGAAACAACCATCAAACCTGCGTACATGTACATTATGGTACGTATTCGAACTACGGTTTTGAAATTTACGTCAACCAAGGTACAGAGATTTTTAACACGCTAATGCCTTTGTTCGAAGAGGGAAACGGCGTTACGCTTGAAATTAAAGAAGGCTTTTTCTTTACCACCAATTACAAGACGGCGAAAGATTGCGCGTTTATCTTAAAAGACGGTGCGTTCCGTTCGAATGAGCAGAAGCCTGTAAGCGTTTACTTTGACGGACAGCTTGTGGAAGATGGGGACGTAGTAGACGCCGAATACGAAGCGTTAGTAAGCCACGTTTACGTGGACGGCGTGGATGGTTATAAAGTAACGAAAACGACGGAAGGCGACAAGGCAACGTTTACCATAACGTATGAGGGGACGACAATGGTGTTCCACGTACGTCAAACGATTGTGCAATCCCCCGACGTGGAACCTAAAGATTCTTCCAACAATAACGAAGGTGGATGTACTTCTACGCTTGCCGTTGGCGCGGTGGCTACGGCAATGGCTTTGGCTGGCGCGTGGATGATAAGGAGGAAACAAGATGCATAAGAAGATAAAACATATTCTTTGTCTTGCGCTTACCTTACCAACCGTATTTGCAACCGCTTGTGGCGGTGGAAATGAAAGCGCTTCCGACAGCGAAAAGATTTATTACAACGCAAACGAGTATCAATACGAGAAAAAGAGTGACAATCTTGTATATTTTGAAAGCTCGGACAGTCAATTAGACTTTTTCTTAAACGATTATTTCAAAAGACATGCAGGCGGTATATACGAAAACGGCTTAAACCAAAAGGTTATCAGCGCGGAACCTGGTATCACCAGCCAACAGCTTTTCTGGCAGGAATGGATGTCCATGGCATTTTATCCCATCAGCAGTATGCAAGGGGAAAATGAAGACCGAATTGAGGGCTTGAGAAAATTGCTGTCGGGTGTACCTGTGGATAGATACGGTTACGTATGGCAGGAAAGTGACTTGGTGCGCGATGCGTTATCCACCGAACAGCCGGGGGAACATCGTATGGGTTGGCCTTTCCCGACCAGTATGCATTCGGACGGTATGTCGAGAAGTTGGGATTTTAACGGTCAAGACAAATCCAACTGGTCGAGTAACATTGACGCGCAGTTGTTGCAAGGCTTGTTTACCGGTACGGTAGACACCCCTGTGGACAGCGTGCAGTTCACCTCGCCTGTGCCTGTAAACGATACGGAAGAAATTTGCGCGTACTATACGCCGCTGTTGGAAATTGACCTTCGTATGTACACGACAAACCCGGAGGATATTGAGGACGTGTACGTTTGGTACACGACGGCGAAAGATCCTGAATGGAGCGAAGACAAAAAGGTTTCCGTAAACGAAAAGGCGTTTATTGCATACGATTATACCCCCGTTTACGAACACTTGTTGTTCTTGCCCATGTATGCGGAAGAGGCTTGGAAATCGGACAAGGATTTGCAAACCTATATCCGCCAAATCAAGGTGGAAATTGTCCCCAAAGAAGGGAAACAGCTGGAAGGTACGTATGGGCTCAGCTACGTGCGTTCCACCTACGATACAAGACACAGTAACAATGCATCGTTGTTGATATCTTCCTTGCGTAAGGATTACGAATATACGGGCGATATGGAATATTTGAAAGCGAATATCACCCGCGCGCGTAAAGCGATGAACTTCTACATGCAAATGTATGATGAAGAAAGACATCTCAACGATCAAAGTTATCTCGTTGGACACGATGCGGATAGAACTTCGCAATGGATTAGTGATAAAATTGCAATGACGATTGCAAACGGGTACTGGGATATGTCCTTTATGCCGAAATTCGACTTCCACTCCAACACCTATTTCTACAAAGCGTTGGTGGACCTTGCGTACCTTGAACAAATATTAGAAAGCAACGGTGTAAACGTCGACAAAGCGGAAGCAACGGTTATAACGGCGGATAGACAGTTTAACCACGGTACCAGCGATTACACCTACGATTCGGCTAGTTTGACCAAGATTGCAAACGACGTAGTAACGGCGCTTCGCCAAACGATTGACACTACCAACCATACAGGTTTCTGGGATGAAGAAACGGGTCGTTTCGTCGCAGGGTATGCCGAGGCGGAAGACAAGTGGTACGATTACGGTTATACCATGTGGAATATGGAAGCCATCTACTACGGCGTGGCAACGGATGAACAAGCAAAGACGATTATGGACTGGATCAGCGGTAAGCGTATCGTTGAAAAGGATAAAAACGGATCGCAAGGGGAAGACATTTACTTCTTCGAGCTGGCGCCTAGGGTAAACACCTACTGCGCGGAAGATAAAAACGACGTATCCATTTTCACGGGTATGTACGCTGGCGCGACGGCGGTAACCTACGGCGTTGTGCAATTGCAAAACGGCGGCGCGGATATGTATACCACCTTCTACGATTTGATGAGCCGTATCCAAACGTACGGTGCAAACGATGCCCTTGCAAGGTTGAAGGAAATCGGTGCGTGGTATCAAGATATTTACGATTATTACGTAGCGAGTGAAAATTACAACGCGCATCCCGACCGTTTCTACTGGGATTACTATGAAGATAGTCAATGGGATTCCGACGGTGACGGCAAAGGGGAATACTGGCTGTTGCAAAACTCGTTGAAAGGTATGGCGGAACGCGGTGGTACGATGGCAGGTATCGTCGGTATCGACGGGGAATTCCTCGAATCTATCTTGCCGATTGCGGCAATCCCTTACGGGTTCTTTGGTATCGATTCGTTAGATGGTAAAATGTTGCAGGTAACCCCGAACCTTCCCGATTCGATGGGATATTGGAAGACGGAAAATCTGCAATTTGGCGGATTGAAATACGACCTTACCATCTTTGACAATGCAGTAATGATCAACTCTGTACGCGGCAACGCAAGTGAATTGAGCGTGCAAATTGTATTGGATGCGCCTAAGAGTGGTGAAAAGGTATACGTAAACGGCAAGGAAAGCAACCGTTACACCATAAAAGACGGGAAGGTATACATAGCGTTACCTTTCAAAACGGCAACCGTTGAAGTTAAATAAAATAGAAAAATTATATCATGAGGTGATAAAATGAAGAAATTTAGCAAGATTTGTGTAAGTGGCTTATTGTTGACGGCAATGTTGTCCGGCACCGCGTGTTTAGGTGGCGGTGGCGATAGCGCTCCCGATAACGTTGTTGCGGACAAGTACAAAATTACCGTTGCATGTCAAACGGAAATGGGGGAAGAAGAAGTATTAAAGGTATTGGAAAAAGCATACGAAGCGAAAAACTCCGACGTGGACGTTGTGGTAAAAACCTTCTCTGGCGAAGGCTTTGAACAATACATGCTTGGTATCGCGGCAGAACCCAAAAACTCACCCAACATCATTTGGACGGCAGATACCTATCACAGCCAATGGGATCAATATTTCACCGATTTAAGACCTTACTACGAAGCGTCCCCTGAAACGGATTACAGCTTGTATTACGAAACCATGTTGGATACGGCATCCACCAATGGTACGTTCAAGCCCACCAAAAACTACACCAACCCTACGGGTAACTTTAACCGTGAAAAGGATGCAAACTCCGACGGTAAAGAAGATTACAAAAACCATTCGGAATACGGTTTGTATTACGCTCCTCGTGACTACAACAAACCCGCAATCCTTTGCAACACCCACCTCTTTGCAGAACTTGACGAAGTATATGAAAGAATCTACAAAGGCAAAGAAGGGATTACCGAAATGCCTGTAGAATATAAATCGGCAACGGCACGTTTGAACGAAATCGTGGATGGCGCTGATTGGGATGAATTGAACGATTTGTACACGTTCACCAAATTTATCGCAGATAAGATCGCTTACATCGTTGAAAATGCAAAGGACGTTACTGGTGATAGACAAATTGGTAGAACCTGGGCGCAGAGAGTTGCCTTGAACCTCTTCCTTGAATGGGAGCCTACCTATACGACGATTTTGAACGCAATGGGCGCAGAGCTTATGACGGTAAATAATGGTCAAGTTTCCTTGAATCTTTCCAATTATGAAACGCAGTTGGAAGCAATGCACAAAGCATTGTTTCCCGATGATGCAAGCAAGGCATACATGATGACCACCAACGGTGGCGTTCAATTCTCCAGCGGTAACTTGTTGATGTCCGTATGTTCCAGACCTGTTGTATTGGGTTACAGCAACACCTTCAAGGGTTCGTATGGCGATACCTATTTGGAAACCATTCAATTCCCCGTAGAAAAAATCGCGGCAGGTAACTCTGGTTATGCAATCTCTAACATTTGGGATGGCAAAGGTATGACGGTAAACGGCGTTTACAAGAGCTACAATGATTTGAGCTGGGATTTCATCAAGTTCATCATCACCGAAGAAGGTCAAGAAGAAGCTGGTAAGACGGGTCTTAATATCCCTGTATTGAAGAGC
>JAFVQP010000083.1 GCA_017504735.1 Clostridia bacterium
CGAATATTCATTTGTGCCAAGAGAAAGGTAATGCGCTTGACCGTTGTACGTTTCCAAGCGAAACCCACAAGATTTTTCTATAAAGTTTTGTAATTCTTCCTTGGCAAATTCCGCCGACGGCGTACCATCCGTAAGAATACCGTACTCTAAAACATTATTCTTATCAATAATCATTTTATTTGCTCCCATTTTTGCATATGCACACTTGCATTATAGCATACCAATTTAGGAAAATCAAGGGCTATATTTCATTAAAACAAAATTTCGCCAAAAAAAAGCACCCCTTTCGGGGTGCCGTTGTATTTTATGGTCTAAAATAAACCTTTACAATTTCCATTACCGACTTGAACTCAAACAACCATGCAAGATATTAAAATCCGTATCCAGCAGGGCTATAATACGCCATATTCGTTTGTCTTACGTCCAAACGGCCAAAGCAAGCCACTACAGGTACGTCGGAAATAACGTGAATTGCATATTGTCCATAAGGGATTTGATAGCCTTCCTTGCCGATAGGTTTATCTAAACGCAAGCAAGTCGTGCGTTCTGCATTCAAATCAATCGTAATATTGTCATAGGGCGGTTTATCTTCAAACAAGATTTTAATGCGAATTTTTGCGTCCTTCTTGGAAACATTGGTAATCATCAACGCTTCATGACCAGGAAAATCAGGATTGTCGCCCTTAGGGGGCAAATCGCCGTCACAAAACACCCAATTCTTTTTACCGTATGCCATAATTATTTTCTCCTTTAATTTTTATTTTACATAATTGAATAATTCTTCTTCAAATTCAGGACACAAGGGTTCCGCGCCGTTTTCCGTAATTACGTAGCAGGTTTCCACACGCAAACCGTGAAGCGTAGGATGCCCGAAGAAAGATACGTCTACGTTGACAATCATGTTCTTTTCCAACGCGTCGTCGCTGTTCGGTCCAAAGAAAGGTGCTTCCGCTTCCATAAGCCCCATCGTATGCGCGAAAGGACATACCAAATACTTCAAATAACCGCCCTTGTCGTAAAGCTCTCTGCCCACCTTGTCAATTTCTCTACCCGTGTTGCCGATTTTCAGCATACTCTTGGTGAGCTTCATAACCTCAATCATATCGATGAGGCACTTTCTCTGCTCGGGAGTATATTCGCCGCTTACGGGGACGGTATGGCCGAACGTACCCGCATAGCCGTTGATGCGGGGTGCAATACCGAGCATTACCATTTCGCCGTTTTCCATAACCTTATTCGTTGCCGTAGGAACGACTGCGTTAGAACGGATACCGCTGCCTACGATGGTTCTATAAGCAAAGCTGTCCGCACCGTTTTCACGGCATACCGCTTCACCCGCCGCCGCGACTTCGTATTCCTTGTTACCTGCCTTTACCTTTGCCGCCATTGCTTTGTAGGCTTTGCAAGCAAGCTGCGTAGCTTGACGCGCTTGTTCCACTTCCCAATCGCTCTTAATGTAACGGAATTTCAAATAATCGTCCGTTAAGTCAACGATTTCACAGCCTTCAAAGCCTTTTACAAGGTCTTGGTGCACGGCGTAAGGCATATCCGTCGTACCGACAAGGCCAACCTTCTTTACGGGGAATTTCTTGGAAAGCTCTGCGAACAAATCGCTAAAGCTAATGATGGTTGCCAAAGGATATTCTTCATCGGGAACCATGAATACGGGGAAACAACGAACGTCTGTGATTGCCGAGTCTTGCTTTGCGAAAGGTTCGCTTTCAGGTCCGCCGAGAAGCATCGTCGTGCCATCGCGGCCTACCAAAACCGCGCCCTTTTCAAACTGACCGCACCAGCCTGTCAAATACCAACCGTTTGCCACGTTCAATTCATCAAAATAGATAATTGCAATGTCTACGTCCTTCTCATTAAGAAGCTTCACCACTTTTGCAACTCTGTTTTCCGTTTC
>JAFVQP010000084.1 GCA_017504735.1 Clostridia bacterium
AGTGCTCCAACTGCGGCCATATCGTAGTTGGCAAGAAAGCTCCTGAAGTATGCCCTATCTGTGCACATCCTCAGGCATATTTCCAGGTACGCGCTGAAAATTATTAATTGCTCACACATCTATCCCTTATTATAACTTAAATATCCGACGGGCCCTCCCCCGTCGGATATTTCCATTTTTACCGTTCCCCCCACCCAGGTATGCGTTGAAAGTAAATATCCCCCACTAAAGTGGGGGTTTATATCGCGCACTAAAGTACGGAAATACTGACACAGGAATCTCAACACCATCATCCCCCAAGCTAAAGCGCCAAAAAAACTAAGAGTTGAGCATTTTGTTCAACTCTTAGTTTTTTTATCCATTATTTTCTTATGCTATAATTCTTCTCCGCATTATTTCGAGCGGGCTTACCTTATTTCCGTCCGATTTCTTTCAAAATCTCCACGCTTCTTGCAGGAATTCTTCCAAGTGGATCGGGACCAACGTTCAAAAGGTAATTAATACCACGTGCGTTCAACTCATTTTTAATATTCAAAACAGTTTCAGCATCTTTCCAGTTTTGGTCGTATGCTTTATACCCCCACGTATCATTGAGGGTCGCAGGCACTTCATACAACATGCCGTTGCCCTTGGCATCCGTTTCATTGTCACCAGAAGAACCATAATCCCCCATGCCGTTACCAATTCTAGAATTGATTAAACAGTTAGGCTGATATTTCTTTACGAGGTTATACAGCTCCACCGATTGCTCTTTGGTAATATCCTGCGGCGTATCGAACCAAATCAAATCAATATCGCCATAGTTAGTCAAAAGCTCGGTCACTTGCGGAATCGTTTTCTTTCTAAAACAAATTTCAAAATCCTTTTTGGTATTAGGGAAATCCCAATAATTCGTCCACGGCTTGCCTTGGTTCGTTTCAAACGTTTCCGTATAGCCACCGCCATGTTCTTCATGCCAGTCAAGCTCTTGCGAGTAATAAATACCGAACTTTAATCCCCTTTTACGACAAGCAATGGATAATTCCTTGATAATATCACGACCGAACGGCGTATGCATTACATTATAGTTATCGACCTTGGAATCAAAAAGGGCAAAACCTTCGTGATGTTTGGTTGTGACCACCATATATTTCATGCCCGCTTCCACAGCCAAGTCGCACCATTCATCCGCATTAAAAAATATAGGATTAAATACCTGCATCAGCTGCTCGTATTCCTTAATGGGAATTTGAAAGCACGATTGTACCCACTCGGCAATCATATCCATACGCTTCCCTTTCCATTCACCTGCCAATATGGAATATAAGCCAAAATGAACCATCATCCCAAATTTCGCTTATTGAAACCACTCTTTTCTACCATTCATCATAATTACACCCAATAAGCTATTCTGCATAGGCAAGAAGCCTATGCAGAAGCCTTTTCTATCTAATTAATCTTCTTTTCTCTTGCAAAGCAATGCCGCACCAGCCACGGTGAGTGTTGCAATCGCCATAGACAAGCCGCCAACAACACCGGAGCAACCAGGAGCCAAGTCTTTAATCTGATCCATGATAGAACCGTTCCCAGCAGGCTGTTCAGGTTCATCCGTAGGAGCATCCGCTCCATCATCCGTAGAATCTTCTACCTTTTCGGTGAAGGTAATATCAACGGTAACGTCTGCAACCACTTTAATACTTGCCTTTTCAACGCCGTTTACGGAAATCGAATAGATATAACCAGCTACGTCTTCGTCGTCCAAAATCTTCGTCAAGTCAACGTTCGTACCATATGCAACCGTCATTGCTTCAAGCTCGATCGCATCGTTGCCCGTTACGTTGAAGGAAACGGTGTACATTCTCTTGCTTTCAGCGAATTTCGCAACGAGCTGCGTATCGCCTGCAACAACGTCCGAATCAAAGTTCCATTCCACTTCTCCGTTATACCAACCGATGAAGGTATAATCGCTTTCTGCCGTCGATTCCTTGGTGGGATCTGCAGGTTTTACAACCAAGCTACCATATGCGTACGAGGTTGCGTTTTCACCGTCAAAGGTTACGGTGTAGTCAACAGGATTGTACACTGCGGTTGCCGCCATATCGCTTGCATTCATCCAAACGGTGCTTGCGGTAAGGACTTCTTCGCCCATCATCCAGCAACCTACGTAATGCGCTTTTGCAGGCACCGTAGGCAACGTGCCGATTGCTGCGTTGTAGGTAACGGTCAACGTTTCTACCGTTTCACCATCCACAACAAAGCTCAACGTGTAGCTGTTTGCCGTGTAAACCGCTTCAGCAGCCTTGTCTGCGTCGATTCTCCAAATGGTTTCCGCCGTAATTACTTCACCATCAATCGTCCATACGCCGCTGTAACCAACCTGCGCAGGTACTGCGGGCAATTCGCCGATTGCTTGCGCATACGTTACGGTAACGTTGGTTTCACCAAAGCTAAGGGTATAGGTCTTTGCCGTACCTTGTACCTGGAACGCGATGTCGCATGCAGGCATCGTCGTAGGCACTTCACCTGCGCCGAGGTATGCCCAACCGCAATCTACGTAACCTTCAATCGAATCTACGGGACGTACCGTCAATGCGCTGCCGTAAGCAAATACGTCTTTGTACAATACCGTCGCAGCGTCCAATGCATAATACGTTACCGTATATTCGTTAGGGATTTCGGTGTACGTACCATCGGAGGTCAAATTAACGTCACCCGTGATGGGGGTTTCAAAGTTATAAATTTCGCCGTTTAAGAACCAGTTATAAACGTAGGTATATTCCGCCGTAGCGTCTTTGTTCACGCTCAAATCGGTAGGATATGCAATCGTAGCGTTTGCATTCACGTACGTTGCATTTTCGCCGTTAAAGGTTACCTTGTACTGTCTCGTCCAGTCCACTGCCCATTCTGCATTGCTCATGTCGTTGCTGCTAAGCATAAAGTCTTCCGTCAAAACGTGAACAATGTGACCTGCGCTTGCGCTTGCAACCATGTCATAGGAAGGCAATTCGCAACCCTTTTCAAACAAAACTTTATCTACGGTCGTACCG
>JAFVQP010000001.1 GCA_017504735.1 Clostridia bacterium
AGTATAAGTGCGGCAACTGAACTGTCTACTCCGCCACTCATACCAACGACAACCGTTTTCGACATAAAACCTTCCTTTTTTCGCAAGGTATAAGGTGTCTTGCGAAAAATTTTTCCTTAATTTAGGAATAGTATATCATAAACGCTTGCAAAATGAAAGCAAAAAATAGTAAAATATAGTAGCATTTTCAGGAAAAATTAAAAATGTATCCGTAGCTCAGCTGGATAGAGCACAGGCCTCCGACGCCTGGTGTCGTTGGTTCGAATCCAATCGGGTACGCCACAAACGCCCGCGCCCCCAATGGGGTGCGGGCGTTTGTGCGTCTTTGGTAGGAAGAAACAACGTTTCGTTGGTTCGCGCGAGCAAGCAGTGCTTGCGACGCTTTGGCGAAGCTCCGCTTGTGGAAGCGGCAATTCTCCGCCAGACGCACCAAAAAATCGACAAACTTCAATAAGGAGTTTGTCGATTTTTATTAAAACAAAAGATTTGCGCAAAAAAAGCGGGGTGCTGTGAACACATAGGTGTACCCTGCAACGAAGCTCTATAATATATAATAAGGAAGGGGGAACGGAGTTGTGGTTGCTTGTGTAAGGATTTGCTGTATTTATGCATTTTATAATGTATATTATGTAAAAACGCATATATGCACAATTTATGCATAAATATACAAAATATGCGCATAAAATATAGGAAAAAATAAAAAAAATATGCAAAAATATGAATATTTTTTCAAAAAATACCCTCAAAATGCTTTACATTCTCAAAAAAATATGTATAATTATGCATACAATCAATTTTGTGGGAGATAACTATTATGAAACATTCGAAAAAACTTTTGGCGATGGGATTGGCACTTACTATGTTGTGCGGTATGACGGCTTGCGGTGATAAGGGGGAGGGTAACGACAATACGGAACTTCTCAATAAGATTTCCACCTTGGAAACGCAAATGTCCGATATGGAAACCGAACTCGGCGGAAAAATCACCGATTTGCAAAATGCATTAGACGGCTATTTAAAAGAAGAAGCGCCTAACCCGAACGCGTTGGAATCGAACTATGCAGCGGAAGCATATGAGATGGTGAAGTATATCGATGCGACGGTGAAAGATCGTGACGCGATTGCTGGCGATGCTTATCAGCTTTGTCAGAAGTGGATTGTTTGGAACCTTATGAGCGCAGGCTACGTAGAAGGGGAAGACATCACGTATCAAAACTTTACCTGGAGTAAATATTACAAGAAAGACGTTGATTTAGCTGCAACGATTACCGCATCGGCATATTCGACGGATGGGAAGCTGTATTCTCGTCAAGGTTGGAGCGGCTACGTAGAAAATGCGGAAGGTACGCACGTAAAAGCGGACATCACGGGTACGAACATTGTGGTAACCAAGCAGGGTAAATCGGATGAACAAATCATCGTAGGTATGCACTACGACGGCGACGGTACGGGTGATAATGGTTCGGGTATTTCCCTTGGCCTTATCACGGCGATGAAGCTGTTCAACGTGGAAACGGAATACACCATCAAATTTGTCTTCTTTGATGCAGAAGAATATGGCTTGTACGGTTCGACGGCTTGCGCAAATGCGATGAGCGAAGAGGAAATCGCAAAGACGAAGTACATGATTAATATGGACTCGTTGGTGTGCGGTGACTACTGCTACCTCTACGGCGGTGTGCAGGATGATGATGCGCAGGCTGTGACGGAAACGGAAGCATTTGACAATGCAATGGCGGTTGCGGAAACGCTTGGGTTAGAGTTCAAGAACAACCCTTGGACCTGGGAAAACCCTGCCCCTGGTTACGATGCGCCCGATTATGCAGCGCCTAGCACGGGTGACTGGAGCGACCACGTTGGCTTCAAGAACGTTGGTATTAAATACGTTTACTTTGAAGCAACCAACTGGGATATCCCTGGACCTTATGCAGAATACGACGGTTATGGTGAAACCTACCTCATCGGTATGTTGATGAATACGCCGAACGATTACCTTGACTACATTGAAAAGTATTTCCCTGGACGTATCCTTGAACATCTTACTCAATTCTCGACTTTGTTGAACGCGCTCGTTACCCAAAGTGATTTGAGTTTCTAATAGATATGTGGAAAGCGGAGTGTTTTTACACTCCGCTTTTCCATTTGGGATTTTGCGGTAAAATGGATTGCATAAGGTGTATCTTCCTATTAAAAAATCAAGCGGCTGGTTACAGTCGCTTGATTTTTACATTACCGCACAACACGTCGGAATAGGAGTACGCCGTTTTCCCTAAAAACCCTTCCTCGTCAGGCTTTACCGTAAACAAAGCAGGGTATATCCCTGATAAAATCCCTGAATAGCTCATACTCTTGTTCCTGCCCAAATTCACCTTCACCGCCACCCTTTGCGCGGAGCAGTCCTTTACCATTTGTTTGACGTCCTTGATGTTCTTTGTCGGCTTAATCATAGACACAGTATGCCCAAACAAACTGGAAAATATTCCCGTAAAACGCAAAAATTCGGTCTAAACCGCCACTTTACCGCATAGAAATAAAAGGCAAAGAAAACAGCAAGGAAGGGAAAAAAGTATGATAAAACCGCAGTTTGAAACCTATCGTTACGTTGGGGAAGTGTGCCGTGTGAAGGGGCAATCCATTGTGGAATGCCGCCTGCCGGGCAGTGAAATCAGCAGTATTTTGGCTGTGCAAGCGAAGGCTGTGCCGTCCGATACCACTTGTGTGGATGGGGAAGTGCAATACGGCGGTAAAATGCTGCTTTGCATCGTGTACGAGGACGGCGATAAGAAGGTATGCCGTGCGGAGCGCGGTGCGGAATTCTACCACAAAGCGGAAGATGCGTTGGTGACCCCTGCGTGTTTTGCGCATGCCGCTTTTACCTGTGAAAACGTTACTTGGCGCAGGGAAGGTTCTGGGCTGTACGTGTCCGTTGTCGTGGATGCGGATATTGGTGTGTATGGCAGTAAGCAAATGGAATATCTTACAGGCGGTGAGGGGCTTATCGTGAAAAAGGACGTTGCACGTGTGTATAAAACCGTGTGCGTCAGCGGTGATACCGAGGGGGAAGACGAGTTTGATACCGATTACGTGGGGGATATCTTGCTTCACAGTGAAAAAACGGTGGTCAATCGTGTGCATGCAGGTGGCGGGCAAATCGACGTGGAAGGGGAGCTTGCCCTCAATATTTGCGTGTTGAAAGGGGATAACAATATTTGTGCGTACGAGCGGTTAATTCCGTTTAACATTTCTTTGCCGAGTGAGGAAGCCTTTGGAAACGTGATCCCTAGCGCGCGTGTAGAGGTGAAATCGGCGCATCTATCCGCAGGTACGGATGAGGAGAAGGGCGCAAGCCATATCGTCCTTTCTTACACCCTTTCCGCAGAGTGCTACCTTACCGTTTACGATGAGATTTCCGTGGTAGAGGATGGGTTTTCTACGGTTGCGGAAACTACCCTTAAAAAACAAAAGGAAGGGGGCAGGTATTTGACGAAGCACGCAAAAGCCACCGAACGGGTGAGCGGTGAAGCGATTATTTCCCCTGAAATCGACGGGGAATTTACCTTGCAGGCGGCGGTGCTTCCGCGTGCGGAAATTGTTTGTCGAAAAGGAGAGCACGGCTTTGAGGCGGAAGGCGCGGTGCTTGCGGAAGTGTTGTTTTGCGGTGCGGATGGCGCGCATAGAAGCGCAACTTTGTCCTTGCCTTTTGTTTTTCCGTTGGATGCGGACGGGGATTTGGTGGAAGCGGATTGCGTAGTATGCGGATTAAACGTACGCCGTAAAAAGAACGGCGAAACGGAAGCTGAAGCGACGTTGCGCCTGTCCATTCGTACCTTCAGCAATCGGGGATGGGAGTACGTTTGCGAAATAGAAGAGGGGGAAGTTTATGGTGATGCGGACAGCGGTTTTTCCGTATTTATGACTAGCGCAGGTGAGGATTTGTGGCAGGTGTCGAAACGGCTTGCTTGCGCGCCCGAAGATTTGCAAAAATCCAACCCTGCATTGACCTTCCCCTTGAAGGATGGTGAGAAAATTTACGTATATCGACAATTAAAAGACTAAAACCCTGTGTTTTCCCTCTATTTTTACAAAATAGGGGGAACTTTTTTTCACGAATATATTGTATTTTTGGAAAAAATATGGTAAAATAGGAAAAGCAACCTACGGCGCAAGCCATTTTTGGGTGAGGAGGGCGTATGAATACGGTAAAAATCAAATCCTACGCAAAGGTCAACCTTACCCTGGAAATTAAGGGCGTAGAAAATGGCTTTCATATGCTGGATTCGTTGGTGGCAAGTATTGATTTGTACGACCTGATTGTGTTAAAAAAACGCAAAAACAAGCTGTCCTCCATCACGATGAAGGGGATGGGCAGTGAAGGGATTCCGCCTGAAAAAAACAATGCTTTAAAAGCGGCGGAAGCTTTTTCTGCGGCGTTTGACACTTGCGGTGTGGATATTACCGTGTATAAAAACATTCCAATTGGGGCAGGGCTTGGCGGTTCTTCCGCAGACGTGGTAGGTGTAATCAACGGTATGGCACGATTGTACGGTATCACCGATCAGCTTGCTTTGAAAACCCTTGCGGATGGTTTGGGTAGCGATACGGGGTATATGCTGACGGGCGGTTTTGCACGCATGCAAGGCAGAGGGGAGCAGGTTACTTCCCTTCCCTTAAAAAATAAATTGCACTTGCTTTTGCTGTGTCCTTCGTCCGAGGTGTCGGCGGGGGCGTGTTATAAGAAGTATGACGAACTGCCTAAAACCCTCGAATGGAAAGAGAGCGCCACGCAAGGTTGTATCGATGCATTGACGAAAAAAAATGAAAATGAGGGGGGCAGGTATTTGATGAACGACCTGTATATCCCTGCGTTACACCTCAATCCCGACGTGGAAACGGCATATAACGAGGCAAAGTCCTTTTCCCCTTTAGGGGTGACAATGTCGGGCAGCGGCAGCTGTGTGTTTGCCTTGTTTGAAACCAAAGAGCTGTGTCAATGGGCGCACAGCCGATATAAGGGTAAGTTCCGCGTGTACGTAGCGGAAACGGTGATACCCGATTATAGAAAAACGAAAAAAACCTTTGGGTTTAAAAATCCGTTTGTGTTGTCCGACGAGGAAATCGCGGATGCGGACGGGGAATAAGATTATACGGAGAAAAAAGATGGAAGAAAGAATTATCGACGACGAATACGGCAGAGGCGTGCGTTTAAAGAAGACGAAAGACGGTTTTGTGGACGTTACGGACGAGCTTACGGAAGGCGAAGCCCCTGATATGGAAGACGGGGAAGAAATCAGCTTTGCATTCCCCACGCTTGAGGGATATGATGAAACGCAGGATAACGAGGATATCGTGGACCTTTCTCCCGAAGAAGCGGAACGGTTCTTGCGAGAAAGAGCGGAAGCATTGGAACGCCGTCGTGCGGACTACGAACGTATCTGCGAGCAGGGTAAAAAGTTGTTGGATAGTAAGAGTTACCACTCCGCTGAGTTGGAGTACGAAAAAGCCTTACAGCTTGACGAAGAGGCAACCGAGGCTTCCGTTGGGTATTGGCGTGCAAAAACTGCTGATTTTACCGATCCTGACGTGTTGATTGCGGAATACGTGGATGCCGGCATTGAGAGCCTGGAATACGATCTTGGCTACGCTGCGGCGGAAATCATCAAGAGAGATTACCGCGCGGCATTTGAAAAACGCGTGACGGAATTGACCGCGGAAGAAGAGCCTTTGCGTAAAAAAGTAGAAGAAAAACAAGAGGCTCGCCGCGAGGTGTTGGCTAGCAGAAAATTGCGTTGGGGCGTGGCGTTTGCCCTCAGTCTTTTGCCTGTGTTGGGTATGCTCATCGCAACCCTGGTGGTGGGATTTAAGAATTTTAGCACCCGTGAATCGAATTATATCGTACCCACCATTATCTTGGCTGGCGTGACGGTTGTGCTGTTTATTGCTTTCATTGTGGTGGCGAATAAATACATCAATGCAGGCCGTATGTATCGTTTAAACGAAAAAATTTCGTCAACCGCCGATGGCGAACGTTTGTTGGAAATTTGTGAGTATAAGGAATTGTACGAAGCTTTGTTGGCGGCGCCCGTTGTGGATATGGGTGAGGAAGAGGAAGAAGAAGCCGACGAAAAATAAACTCCGTCTAATTTTTGGCGAAGCGTGGAAAACCCTCCGCGCTTCGCTTTTTTTACGTGTGCGTATGCGATAAGGGAATTTATTCCCTTAAATTTGGGAAAAATCCTTGCATTCACAAAAAAATAGTGATATAATGTACCCAATATGAAAAAAATTTTTACTTATTTTAAACCTTATAGATTGCAGGCTGTGCTAGGGCCAGTGTTTAAACTGCTGGAAGCTACGTTCGAGCTTTTGGTGCCTTTTGTTGTGGCAAAAATTGTGGACGATGGGCTTGGCGTGTTTGAAAACGGTGGTTACCCCAATGCAGACAAGCGTTTTGTGGTAATCATGTGTCTTGTTTTGGCGGCGTTCGGGTTGGTCGGTTTGGCGTTTTCCGTGACGGCGCAATATTTTTCCGCGCGCGCGGCTACGGGCGTGTCTGCGCGTGTGCGTAGCGATTTGTTCAAAAAAATGCAATCACTCAGCTACAAAGACATTGACAAAATGGGGGAAGCAACCATGCTTACCCGTATGACCAGCGACGTGGACAAGATGCAAACGGGTATCAACCTGTTTTTGCGTCTTTTGCTCCGCTCCCCCTTTATCGTGTTTGGTGCGTTGATTTGCGCCTGCATCATCGACCCGTCCTCGTTTGGGGTGTTTGGCGGTGCAATTGCAATCCTTGCCGTTGTGGTATATGCGGTGATGTTTATTTGTATGCCGCTCTACAAGAAAACGCAAGCTAAGCTTGACAAGGTACTTCTTTCCACCCGTGAAAATTTAACGGGTGTGAGAGTGTTGCGTGCGTTTTGCAAAGAAGACGACGAGCGTGCCCTGTTTGAAGCACGCAACGAGGGCTTGACAAAGGAAAGAAAGTTTGTAGGTGGGATTGCGGCAATTACCAACCCCTTGACCTACGTGCTTGTTAATTTGGCGACGATTGTGCTTCTTTATACGTCGGGCTTGCGTGTGGAAAGCGGTACGCTGACGCAAGGTCAGGTAATCGCCCTTTACAACCTTATGGGGCAAATTTTAATCGAGCTTATCAAGCTTGCCAACCTCATCGTGACGGTGGCGAAAGCGGCGGCGAGCGCAGGACGCATCGAGGCGGTGCTTGCGATGGAACCTTCCTTGGAGATTGTTGAGGATGAAATGCAAAAGGAAGGGGGCAGAGATGCGTTCATTTCTTTTGAAAACGTATGCGCGCGCTACAACGAGGGGGGGGAAGACGCACTCGCAGACCTTACTTTTACCGTGGAACGCGGAGAAACGGTGGGGGTTATCGGCGGTACGGGTTCGGGGAAAACTACCCTGGTCAACTTAATCCCTCATTTCTACGACGTGCGCAGCGGTAGGGTGTCCATCGACGGACAAGACGTGCGCAGCGCAGGGTTGCAAGGCTTTTTAAGAGAGCGTATCGGCGTTGTACCGCAAAAGGCAAAGCTGTTTAAGGGTACAATCCGTGAAAACCTTTTGTGGGGCAGAGCGGATGCAACGGATGCGGAATTGATGGCGGCGGCGAAGATTGCGCAGGCGGATGAGTTTATTCTCGAAAAGGGTGGTTTGGACGCCCCTGTGGAGCAGGGTGGTAAAAATTTCTCAGGCGGTCAAAAACAGCGTCTTACGGTGGCGCGCGCTTTGGTGAGAAACCCTGAGATATTGATTTTGGACGATTCCTCTTCGGCGTTGGATTATGCAACGGACGCGGCGCTTCGCAAGGAAATCCATGAGTTAAAAACGACGGTGTTCGTCGTATCGCAACGCGCTTCTTCGGTGCGTGATGCGGATAAAATTATCGTTTTGGACGAAGGGAAAGCGGTGGGCATCGGCACGCACGAGCAGTTGATGCAAACCTGTGAAGTTTACCGTGAAATTTACTTCTCGCAATACGGTGAAGAGGAGGTGGGCGCATGAAAGAGATGAAACGACCCACCCGTGTGTGCGGTGAAAAGGGAGAAAGTACCTTAAAACGCATCCTTCGCTACGTAGGGAGATATCCTGTATCCCTTGTTGGTTCGCTGATTTTTGCGGCGATTAGCGTAGCGGCAACCTTGTTTGTACCCGTATTATTTGGTGATGCGGTGGACTGTATTGTGGAAAGCGGTGTTCAGTGGAGCAAGCTTCAGTCCATTTTCTTAAAAATCATCATTGCGGTAGGGGTGGCGGCGGTATCGCAATGGCTCACCAGCCTTTGCAACAACCGTATTTCCTGCCACGTTGTGCGTGATATCCGCGCAGATGCGTTTGCGAAGCTTAGCGTGTTGCCGTTGAAATACCTTGATACACATTCTCACGGGGATACGGTCAGCCGTGTGGTAGCGGATGCCGATCAATTTTCCGACGGGCTGTTGCTTGGCTTTACGCAATTCTTTACAGGCGCATTGACGATTTTGGGTACGATTGCCTTTATGTTGATTACCAACCTAAAAATCGGTTTGGTGGTGGTTTTGGTGACCCCTGCGTCCTTGTTTGTGGCGCGTTTTGTGGCAAACCATACCCATAAATATTTCAAAGAGCAAACGCAAACCCGTGGGGAACAAACGGCGTTTGTGGAAGAAGCCATCGGCGGTTTGAAAACGGTGCAGGCATTTGCGCACGAGGACGAAAATGCGGCGAAGTTCGATGAAATCAACAACCGTCTTGAAAAGGCGACGATGAACGCCACCTTCTATTCCTCGTTGACCAATCCTTCCACGCGCTTTATCAACAACCTTGTGTATGCGTTGGTTGCGTTGCTGGGTGCGTTTGACGTAATCGCAGGCAAATTCACGGTGGGCGGTTTAACGAAATTCCTTTCGTATGCAAATCAATACACCAAGCCGTTTAACGAGATTTCGGGGGTTATTACCGAGCTGAAGAGCGCCTTTGTTTGTGCGGCGCGTATTTTTGAACTCATCGACGAAACGGAAGAAATTTCGGACGAGGGAAAAGTCGTTTTAGATAACGTGGACGGCGACGTGCGTTTGGAAAACGTAAGCTTTTCCTACGTAGCAGAAAAGAAATTGATAGAAAACCTGTCTTTGACGGTCAACCCTGGGCAAAGAATTGCCATTGTTGGCAGAACGGGTTCGGGAAAGACCACGCTTATCAACCTTTTGATGCGTTTTTACGACGTAACGGGGGGTGCGGTGACGGTGGAAGGTCAAGACGTCCGTGCGGTAACGCGGCGTTCGCTCCGTCAAAGTTACGGCATGGTATTGCAAGAAACTTGGCTGAAAAACGGTACGGTCCGTGAAAATTTGAAGCTTGGTAAACCGGATGCGACGGATGAGGAAATGATTGCGGCGGCGAAAGCGGCGCACGCACACAGTTTTATCAAGCGTATGGAAAAGGGGTACGATACCATACTTGGTGAAGGTGGAAATTTGTCCGAAGGACAAAAACAGCTGCTTTGTATTGCGCGCATTATGTTGACGAAACCGCCTATGCTGATTTTGGACGAGGCAACTTCGTCGATTGACACCCGTACCGAGATGAAAATCAGCGACGCCTTTGGTAAATTGATGGAAGGCAGAACTTCGTTTGTGGTGGCGCATCGGTTGTCTACGATTATACATTCCGACTGTATTTTGGTTATGGAAAACGGACACGTTGTGGAACAGGGTACGCACAGTGAATTGTTGGCGCTAAACGGCGCTTATGCACAGTTGCATAGAGGATTAGGGTATTATGAAAACGCATGAGAAAAAAGATTTAAAAAAGACGAGTATCTATCGCATCTTTATCGAGTTGGTTTTGGTGGGCAGCGTTACAGGTGTTATCGTTGGGATTATTGCCACCTTTTTCAGTATTTTGGTACATGAAGGGGAGGAAATTTCTCGTGGTGCTTACGCATACGTGCGTGAAAATCCCATCTTTATTCCGCTGTTGGTGTTGGCGCTTATTGCAGGTGCGTTTATTCTTAGCGTTTTGGTGAATATGTCTTCCGTAATCCGCGGGGGCGGTGTGCCGCAAGCGGTAGGGGCAACGCGTGGGATTGTGCGCTTTAAATGGTGGCGTGATTTGCCTGCAATGTTTGCGGCGAGCTTGGTAAGTATTTTCTTAGGCTTATCCATCGGTGCGGAAGGACCGAGTATATTGATTGGTGCGGCTGGCGGTGACGGTATAGCAAGCATTACGCGCCGTAATCAAATGATACGAAAATATCAGGTGACAGGCGGTGCTTGTACAGGTCTTGCGGTAGCGTTTAACGCACCGCTGACAGGTATGGCGTTCGCCTTTGAGGAAGCGCATAAGCGTTTCACCCCAGAAGTATTTATTTGTGCATTTTCTTCCGTTATTTTCGGTATGCTGACCCGTATGTCTATCTATAATACGTTGGGCATGGAAATCAGCAGTTCCTTCCATGCGTACAAGCTGTGGGATTTGCCGATACATTACTACGGTTATGTCGTAGCATCGGGGCTTATATGCGGATTTTCGGGGATTGCCTTTTATAAGCTGTGTCTGTATATGCGTAAAGTATTTAAAAAGATACACGTGAAAAACGAGTGGTGGTCAAATTTGTCAAGGCTTACGACGGCGATGTTGATTGGCGGTGTGTTTTCCTTTGTTGCCGCAGGCGTTATGGGCGGCGGACATGGCTTAATCGAGTCGCTTGGTACAAGCGGCGGCACCTCTGAGCCGGCGATGGAAAGTATATTCGGCTTACCCCTGGTATGTGCATTATTAATAGTTTTGGTATTAAAAGCGGTGATTATGGCAATCAACGTCGGGGCAAAAATCCCATGCGGGATTTTCATCCCTATGCTTGCAATCGGTGCGTGTATTGGTGCGGTGTTAAACCATATTTGGTTGAAAATTGACCCGGAGATTGCGCCTTTTTGCGATTTACTTGTGATGATTAGTATGGTGGCGTTTTTCACGGCGATTGCGCGCGCCCCGATTACCGCTATCATCATGATTTGTGAATTTACGGGCAGTTTTGTTCCGTTATTGCCTGTGATTATCGCTGTTTCCTTGGGGTATATCATCGGGGAATTGTGCAAAATGGAAGGCATTTACGAATTTTTCTTGGAAGAATACGAAAAAGAAACAGGCATGCATGAGCGTGCGGAAGAAGTGGTATTCAACCTTACCGTTGAACAGGGCGCGATTGCGGAAAAACGCGATGTGCGTGACGTGCTGTGGCCTGGCAATGCACGCGTTACCGAGCTGTTGCGCGGTGAAGAACGTATCTTGCCGAGCGGTGAAACTGTGTTGCGCAGTGGTGACGTTTTGACCATTGTATGTAAAACGGACGAGCCTGATAAGGTACGTGAGGAGTTGGAACATATCTTGGGTTGAGCGAGGCGCTCAACGGTGAAGTTTTCGCCATAGGCGAAAGTGAAGTTTGTTCCAAGTGAAGTTTTTCGCTCCGCTCAAAGTGAAGTTTTTTTGCGTTCTGCAAAAAAGTTAATGCTGATATTTATAATAGCCACAACTTGCCCGAAGGGCAAACTTCACTGCGCTGAAAGCGTAACTTCACTGGCGTAGCCAACTTCACTGTATCAAAGATACAACTTCACCACATATAACCTCTTTCCCTCTCATATACTAAATGGGAGGGGGCAGGTATGCGATTATATGACGAAATTTTCAAAAATACAGAGGGCTTTCCCTTCGCGCGATGTACGGTTGTGCCTGGGGGAGGCGGTTACTTTGAAGGGGTAAAAGCCGTGGGGGATTTCTCCCCTGAACAGGTGGTTGTTTGTTTTCCGCGCTGTAACGTTTGCGTGGAAGGCAAGGGGCTTGCCATTAAAAAATACTACGACGGCGATTTACAGCTGTCGGGGCAAATTTACACCTTAAAAGCCGATGGGTTTACCCCTGAGAAGGGGGATGAAGAATGACCCTTTGTTTTTGGCGTGAACGGATACTGCTAGAAGGGTGGATGCCTGAAAGGGCGTTATTGCGCCTGCGGCGCGCGGAAATACCACTCTTTAACGTGAGAAAAGTGGCGAAAAACCGCATACTTTTTTGTGTAAAGCGGGAAGACGTTGAAAAAATTTTTGCAATTTATCCTAATATGTGCTATAATAATAGCACAACTTCTGCATATCAGGTGAAATCTTTAGGCGCAATCGGAGTCGGGAGATACCTGCACCATGCGAAAAACCGCATAGGATTTCTTGTCGGCGGGGCGCTTTGTCTTGCGCTGGTGATGGCGAGCCAACGGTTGGTATTATCCGTGGATTTTGTCGGCAGTAGCTGTTACCGATACGAGGCTTTGCGGATATTAGACGAGGCAGGGCTACGGCGATTTTCACCCTATCGGCAGGGGCAAGAGGATTGGGTTTGCGCAAAAATACTCGCTTTGGACGGCGTGGAATTTTGCACGCTGAAAAAAACGGGCAATCGTTTGGCGGTGGAAATCCGCTTAAGCCCCTTTCCGAAGGTAGAAGCGGAAACGGGGAATATGCAGGCAAGGCACAACGGCGAAGTGCTTGCAATGACGGTATTACGCGGCTCGCCCCACGTAAAAATCGGGGATACGGTACATAAGGGGGATACCCTTGTAGAGGACTGTTTTACCACCGAAGAAGGGGGGCAGGTACGCGTTGAAATTATCGCGCGCGTGTGTATAGCGTGCGTGTGGGAAGGGGAAATTGAGGCGGAAAGCGAGGAAGAGGCGTTTGCGAAAGCGTACCTTGCCGTAGGCTTGACCGACCAAGACACCTTGCGGGAACGCACAATAGAAAACAAAGGGAAAACCTATCGTGTCAAAATGACATACCAAGCGATAGAAACAATAAATTTATGACGATGACAGTAAAAAAGACAATTGAAGCGAAGTCCTTGGACGAGCTGTCGGGGATTTTGGGTACGTATGACGAGCATTTGACGCATATCTCAAGGGAGTTTGACCTGCTTGCCTACGTTGAGGGGATGAAAATCCGCCTAGAGGGCAAAGAAGAGGACGTGAAATGCGGCGAAGCGGTTATTTTAGGGCTGCTGCAGACGGTTCGCACAGGTGAACGCATTGACGAGGCGCGTGTGGCGTACTGTATCGAGCTTGCCCGTGAAGGAAAAGCCGAGGAAATGGCGCTTTTGGAAGGCGGCGTAGTTGCAATTACCTCACGCGGAAAGCAAATCAAGTGCAAAACGGTAGGGCAACAGCAATACGTGGACGCAATCCGAAAAAACACGGTGGTGTTTGGCGTTGGGCCTGCAGGTACGGGGAAAACCTACCTTGCCGTGTGTATGGCGGTGGCGGCGTTCAAGGGGAAACAGGTGGAGAAAATCATCCTCACCCGCCCTGCGGTAGAGGCAGGCGAAAAGCTTGGGTTCCTGCCAGGGGATTTGCACGAAAAGGTAGATCCTTATCTTCGTCCCTTGTACGATGCCTTGCAGGAGCTATTAGGGCTTGAGACCTACGCAAAGCTGATGGAACGCGGCGCGATAGAGGTTGCCCCGCTTGCCTATATGCGCGGACGAACGCTGTCGAATGCGTTTATCATTTTGGACGAGGCGCAAAACACCACAAAGGAACAAATGAAAATGTTTTTGACCCGTATGGGCGAAGGCAGTAAAATGGTGGTGACGGGCGACGTTACGCAAATTGACTTGGACGGAAAAGCAAGCGGTTTGGTACATGCGACGTCCATTTTGGACGGTGTAGAAGGGGTGGCGGTGCGCAGATTGACAGCAAAAGACGTCGTAAGACATCCCCTGGTAATGCGAATTATCCACGCATATGAAAAAGATGCGGAACAAGCGGAGAAAAAGAACTCCGCACAAAAAGAAAAAACGCGCAAAATCGGCGCGGAAGGAGAGTAACGAAAGATGGCATTATTACGTTTTGGTAACGAATGGACCACGAAACATACGGTAAAGAGTATTTTACTGTTTTTCGTGCATTTTGTCGTTTTAGTTGCAATTATGGCAGGGCTTCTTTTGGGGGCAGAACTCAATCACATTGCTGAGCACATGCGTCAATTTGGGGCAGAGTATTTATACTCGCTATTTTGCGTTATGTTATTGGTGCTCATTATGTATATGTATTTCTTCTTCGAGGATAAGCGTATCCTTTCGACGGGGAAAAATATTGCGTTGATTTTTGTGGTGTTGGATTTGTCCTTCATCATTTCTTGGCTGGTTGGCGCATATATCGATATCTTTGCCCGCCCGGTGGCGTTGGTTGCCTTGATGATTTGCGTGTTGGTGAATCGCCGTGCGGCGGTGTTTATGAATATCATCAGCGCATTGCTCGTCTTTGTAGCGGACACCTTCGCAGGCGGACTTTCTGCGGATAGTGCATACTACTCGTCCTTGTTGATTTCTTTCTCGGCAGGTATGCTTGCTATTTTCTTTGGGGAAAAAGCGAAAACCCGTTTCCGCGTGGTGCTTGTGGGTGTAGCAATCGTTATCCCCATCGAAATCATCATTTTCTTGTTGGAAGTTTCCACCTTCATCAACAACGTAAACGGTGGTTTGGCGGCATTCCAAGGGATTTTACTGCACATGGGCTACGGCTTGTTTGGCGGTATCACTTCTACGGTGATTTTCCTGTCAATTTTGCCCATTTTCGAGGTGGCGTTTAACTGCTTGACCGTATATCGCTTACGTGAATTGACCAGCTTGGATGCAAAAATTTTACAACGTTTAAAGGAAGCGGCGCCTGGTACGTACAACCATTCGATGATGGTTGCGCAGCTTGCGGAAGCGTGCGCTGCTGCAATCGGTGAAAACGTCGATTACGCACGTGCGGCGGCACTATACCACGACGTTGGTAAATTGCACTATCCCGAACATTACACGGAAAACCAAGGGGAATACAACGTGCATGATGAGTTGACCCCCGAACTTTCTGCGGACATCATTCGTTCGCACGCAAAGGACGGTCAAAACCTCATCAAGGCGAACCATTTGCCCGATTTCTTGGCGGATATTGCCGTTCAACACCACGGTACGTTGCCCATTCGCTATTTCTATGCAAAAGCATTAAAAATGACGGATGGCGAGCTTAACATTGAGGATTTCTCCTACCAAGGACCGAAACCTCAAACCAAGCTGGCGGCGATTATTATGATTGCGGACGCATCCGAGGCGGCGGTGCGTGCTGTCGATGCACGTAACCCTGAACAAGCGGAAAAGGCAATCCGCTCGGTAATCGAAGAACGTATGGATATGGAACAATTCTCCGAATGTGACATTACGATGGTAGATTTAACGAAGATCCGTATGGCGCTTGTCAACACCTTGTCGGGTGTATATCACCACCGTGTGAAATATCCCAGCATCAAATACAAGCACACCGCAAACGGTACGAAAGGTGAAAACGAATGAGGGAATTTGTAATTCTTTGTGAGGGGGAAGAATTCCCCGAAGAAAACGTGCGCGCGCTTGAAAACGCAATGCAGGGCTTTGTACAGACGGACATTCCGCTTTGTGTAGAATTCATCTTCGTGGACGGTGAGGAAATCCGCCGTTTAAACCGTGAAATGCGTGACACGGACAAGGTGACGGACGTGCTTAGTTTTCCTGCCTTGGACGGTATCAAAGGACAAGCCATCGCAGGGGAAGATTATCCCTACGAAATCGATGAAGACGGCAACCTCATGATCGGTTCTATCGTGGTATGCTGTGATAGGGCGAAAGAGCAGGCGGAGGAGTACGGCCATTCGTACAACCGAGAGCTGCACTACCTGTTGGTACATGGGATTATGCATTGTCTTGGCTACGACCATATGACGGACGAAGAAAAGGCGGAAATGCGTGAGAAAGAGGAGTATATCCTTCAAAAACTGCAAATTACGCGTGCGTGATTTGTGTCAATTTACAAGGAAAGCAAAGGAGTTTTGAAAACATAATGAGAAGTGGATACGTAGCGGTAATCGGTAGAGCAAACGCAGGGAAGAGTACGCTTATCAACGTAATGGTTGGGGAGAAAGTGTCGATTGTTTCCCCCAAGCCCCAAACGACGCGCGATAGAATTTTAGGGGTATTGACGGAAGAGGATTATCAAATCGTTTTCGTGGATACGCCTGGTATTTACAAGGCACGCAATGCATTGACGGATATGATGATGCGTACAACGGATATGAGTGCGAAATCGGTGGATTATATCCTGTTCGTGTTGGACGGACACGAAGGGGTGACTGAGGAGGATTTTGACCTTATTAGAAAGTACAAAGCCCTCAACATCCCGATGGCGGTTGCCTATACGAAAATTGACATCATGCCCAAGGAAAACATTCCTTTGGATATGGCAAAATTCGCGGATGCGGATTTGGATTTAGACGTGTTCCCCGTATCGGCGCGAAAAGGGAAAAACGTGAAACAGTTAAAGGAATTCCTTGTAGAGCATATGCCCGAAGGGGAAAAGGTATTTACCGAAGATATCGTGTCGGATAAGAGTGAAAAGTTCATGATTTCCGAAATTATGCGTGAGAAAATTTTGCTCAAGTTCGACAAGGAAATCCCTCACGGCATCGCCATCGTAATCAACACCTTTGAATTGCAGGACAACGGTGTGTACGATATCAATCTTGACATCGTATGCGAACGTGCAAACCACAAGGCAATTTTAATCGGCAAGCAGGGTAAAGCCATCAAAGAAGTATCCTCGTTTGCCCGTCAAGATATGGAAAAATTCTTAGGTGCAAAGGTATTCTTGACGACCTACGTGAAGGTGAAAGAGGATTGGCGGGATAAGATGAATCTACTTAAAGAGTACGGCTACGAAGACTACAAGGAATAAACGCATATATACGTCGCGTTTTTGCGTTGTCGTTCGGTTACGTACTTCTTGTACGCGCCCTCACTTCGCCTTAAACCGCTTGCATCTATGCACTTACGATGGGGTGAAGTTGCGCTTTCAGCGCAGTGAAGTTTTTTACCATATGTAAAAAGTTGTGGCTGGGATTATAAAATACCCCCATTTGTCATACCGCTCAGCTTGCGATTCGGTATGCTTGTCATACCGAGCGAAGGTGTAAGCCGTAGTCGAGCGTATCTCAATTGGATACGCTCCATTCCATTCGCTTCGCTCATTCCAGTCGGTATGACAATAAAGACAAAGTAAAAAAATGATAAAGGAGAAAAATACATATGAGGAAGATAAAGAAACTTCTTTTGGTGGTTTTGGGTGTCCTGACGATCGTGTCAGGGGCTTTTGGTATGATGTCTTGTAAAAATAAGGATAAGGATACGAACACAGCGGAAAACGAAATCCGCGAGGTGTATAATTTATATGTAGAAGATGCGGAATCGCAAGGGAAAACCCCTCTCACCTACGAAATGTGGTTGCTTGGTATCCGTGGTGAAAAGGGTGATAAAGGCAGAGACGGTTTGACGCCGTATATCGGTGAAAACGGCAATTGGTGGCTTGGTGATACCGACCTTGGCGTAAACGCAAGCGGTGAAAAAGGCGATAAAGGCGAAAAAGGCGATAAAGGCGACCAGGGTGAAACTGGTCCTCAAGGGGAGCAGGGTATCCAAGGGGAACAGGGCATTCAGGGTGAGCAAGGGATACAAGGTATTCAAGGCGAGCAAGGGGAAGCAGGTAAATCCGCTTATCAAATTTGGCTGGATAACGGTTATACGGGTACGGAAGCAGACTTCCTTGCATGGTTGCAGGGGGGCAGTTCTGCGGAATATGGAGAAAATCTTCGTTTCCAAAAAATTTCAGGGAAAGAGGCATATCGCGTTATGGGTATGGGTACGGTATCTTCGTTGGATGTTGTTATCCCTGCCACCTATCGCGGCTTGCCCGTTACGGAAATCGGTGCATATGCCTTTGAAAACGAAACATATATAAAAAGTGTGGAAATTCCTGACAGTGTGACTTCGATTGGTGACTATGCGTTCTATTATTGCGATAGCTTGACGAGTGTGGCAATTCCTGACGGCGTGACGACGATTGGTGAACAGGCGTTCACTGGTTGCGATAGTTTGAGAAGCGTGGTAATCGGAGACAGCGTGAC